>JAISIB010000076.1 GCA_031262265.1 Prevotellaceae bacterium | reverse complement strand
TGCGCCGCTTAGGGGCTTCGTGCGATTGGGAGCGCACGGCTTTTACGATGGACGAGATACGCAGCCGGAGCGTCATTCGGGTATTCGTTGATCTCTACAATAAAGGTCTTATCTATCGCGGCGTGCGTATGATTAATTGGGATACGAAGGCGTTGACAGCCGTATCCGATGAAGAGGTGATATACAAAGAAGAACACGGTAAACTCTATTATCTTCGCTACCGGATTTCCGGTGAGGACGGTTATGCCGTTGTGGCGACTACGCGCCCCGAAACGATTATGGGAGACGTCGCCATGTGTATCAATCCGAATGATCCGAAGAACGAGCACCTGAAAGGAAAAAAGGTTATCGTGCCATTGCTGAATCGGGTTATTCCTGTGATTGAGGACGAATACGTGGATATAGAATTCGGTACGGGTTGTTTGAAAGTAACGCCTGCGCATGACGTCAATGACTATATGCTGGGTCAGAAATATAACTTGCCTATAGTAGACGTCTTTAATGATAACGGAACGATTAGCGAAACAGGTGAATTGTACGTGGGAATGGACAGATTCGACGTGCGTAAACAGATTGTCCTTGATTTGCACGCGGCCGGTCTGTTGGAGAAAGAGGAAGCCTATACGAATAAGGTGGGCTATTCGGAGCGTACGAACGTGGTGATTGAGCCGAAGCTCTCGATGCAATGGTTCTTAAAGATGCAACACTTCGCAGATATGGCATTGCCGCCCGTCATGAATGATGACTTAAAGTTCTATCCGTCCAAATACAAGGTGACGTATAACAATTGGTTGGAGAATATCCGCGATTGGAACATCAGTCGCCAACTGTGGTGGGGGCATCGGATACCGGCATGGTATCTTCCTAACGGCAGTATCGTCGTTGCCGAGAATGAGACGGAAGCACTGGCGAAAGCGCATACTACTCATCCGAATCTAACGCTCGCCGATTTGCGTCAAGATGAAGACTGTCTGGATACGTGGTTCTCTTCGTGGCTGTGGCCGATTTCGCTATTCAATGGCATACTTGATCCTCACAATAAAGAAATAGAGTATTACTACCCGACCAGTGATTTGGTAACAGGACCGGATATTATTTTCTTTTGGGTGGCGAGGATGATTATGGCAGGGTATGAATACAAGGGAGATATGCCCTTCCGTAACGTCTACTTTACCGGTATTGTGCGCGATAAGCTTGGGCGTAAGATGTCGAAGCAATTGGGCAATTCACCCGATCCCCTTGATCTCATTGATAAATTTGGTGCGGACGGCGTACGAATGGGTATGATGTTGTCGGCTCCGGCAGGCAATGACATTCTTTTTGACGAGGCTCTTTGCGAGCAGGGTCGTAACTTCTGCAACAAGATATGGAATGCGTTCCGTTTGATTAAGGGATGGAGCGTGGAAGAAAAGGCGCAACCGGCAGAGAACCGTTTGGCTGTGCAATGGTTTGAGGCCAAACAGCAAGCTGTGGCTGACGAAGTGGCAGATTTGTTTGGCAAATACCGTCTGAGCGAAGCCCTGATGGCTGTGTACAAGTTGTTTTGGGACGAGTTTTCGTCGTGGTATTTGGAAATCATCAAGCCTGCTTATGGCGAGGCGATAGATGCTGCCACATATCGGGCGACACTGGGTTATTTGGATGGTTTGCTACACCTATTACATCCGTTTATGCCGTTTATTACGGAAGAACTATGGCAAACGATAGAAACACGTAGCGAAGGTGCCAGCCTGATGACGGATACGATGAAGCGGGAAGCGGTTGCATCGTCCGATGTCTTGCCTGCGTTCGAGTGGGTAAAGGAAATCGTAGCCCATGTGCGTGCTATTCGGCAAGAAAAGAATATCTCTCCCAAAGAAACGATGGAATTGGAAATAGTGAGCGGGAATCCTGTGGCAACTTTCAATCCGATACTGACAAAGATATGCAATCTTTCCGCCATTCGCGTAGTGGAGGAAAAAGATACGACGGCTGCATCTTTCTTGGTAGGAACGACGGAATTTGCCGTACCGTTAAGTGGAAAGATGGATGTCGAAGCGGAAATCAGTCGTTTGGAAGCCGAGCTAAAACATAAGGAAGGATTCTTGCAGGGTGTGCTTAAAAAGCTCTCCAACGAGAAGTTCGTAACCAATGCGCCGGCTGCAGTATTGGAGCTGGAAAGAAAGAAAGAGGCCGATGCGCGGCAGATTATTGCGGCACTGAGAGAAAATATTATGGTACTGCGAAAAATCAATAACTAACCGCGTTAATCCGTTTAGCTACTGCAAAAATGTCAGTTTTGCCGTTAAGCCTTGTTAATCGTTCGGTTTTGGTGTTAAATGAACTCAAAACTCGCTGCCAAGTTTCGTAGAAGAATAAACTTTGTGGGTATATTGCCGTCAGAATTGTAGAACATAACACTAACAAATAGTATCAACTTTAAAAAGAAGAAAGTATGAAACTAACGAAGAAAACGCTTTTTACTGGACTGGCGATAGCTTGTTTCAGTGCGGCCGTTGCCGGCTTGACGACGTATGTCATAATGCCGAAAACGGGAACCGATAGCTCTAACAAGGGCTCTTTTACAGAAATGTTTCAGCAGAACCCCAACGTAAAACTGGCTTCATACAGCGTGGCGGAAGCGCAGCCGGTGGATCTAACATTGGCTGCCGAGAATTCGGTGCACGCCGTGGTGCACATTGCTGTGGTTAAACAGGTGCGCCAACGATATAACCAACGTCAACAACCGGATATTTTTGAATGGTTCTTCGGACCGCAAAATCCCAATCAGCAATATCGGCGTCAACAGCCGGAGCAGCAACGCGGTGCCGGCTCGGGCGTCATTTTGTCGAAAGACGGTTACATCGTTACCAATAATCACGTCGTAGAGGGCGCAGATGAATTGACGGTCAAACTGAATGACAATCGCGAATTTAAGGCTCGACTGATTGGTACGGACGCTGTGACCGACATCGCTTTGATAAAGATTGAAGGAGATGATTTTCCGACGTTGCCAGTCGGAGATTCGGATGCGTTGAAAATCGGCGAATGGGTATTGGCCGTCGGTAATCCGTTTAATCTCTCATCAACGGTGACGGCCGGTATTGTCAGTGCCAAAGCGCGTCGTTTGGATGTATATAGGCAATCCAATACGGAATCGGGTATAGAAGCTTTTATACAAACGGATGCTGCGATCAATCCCGGAAATAGTGGCGGTGCATTGGTAAACGCAAAGGGAGAATTGGTAGGTATAAACGCTGTGTTGGCATCGCCCACGGGAACGTTTAGCGGCTATGGGTTCGCTATTCCTACGAGTATCATGACGAATGTAGTTGCCGATTTGAAACAATACGGCATCGTGCAGCGTGCCATGTTGGGCGTGAATATACAAGAAATAGGTGCAGATCGGAGCGATTGGCCGGAGGAAACGCGTAAGGAGGCCGAAGAGCGTGAAAAAGGTTTGAACCTGAATTCAGGGCTGTTGATAACAAATATTGTAGACGGCGGATCTGCTTCGACGGCCGATATTCAAACCGGTGACGTAATCATCGGATTGAACAATCGCGAGATTAAAAGTTTCGCCGACCTGCAAGAGGCGTTAGCTATGCATCGTCCGGGCGATAAGGTGAAAGTGAAACTGTTGCGCGATAAGAAAGAGAAAATCGTAGAAGTCGTTTTGAAAAACGAGCAGGGCACGACTAAGCTGGTGAAGAACGTAGATATGGAAATGTTGGGTGCGGCATTCCGCGAGCTTCCCGATGAAACGAAGCAGCAGCTCCGTTTAAGCTACGGTCTGGAAGTAACGGGCGTAACATCCGGTAAGTTTCAGTCGGCAGGCATCCGCAAAGGATTTATTATCCTGAAAGCCAACGGTACTAATATCAGCACGTTGGATGATTTGCAGGAAGCTATGAAAGCAGCCTCTAAAACTCCTGAACAGGTGCTCTTCATTTCGGGTATTTTCCCGTCCGGCAAGCGCGGAAACTACGCGGTGGATTTGTCGACGGAGCAATAAATCACATAAATAAAAGTTAAACAAGGTGTCGACCGTGAACAAGTCGGCACTTTGTTTTGTTATTCTTATAAAAAACGTGCAATTTTGCACGCTAAATTTGCTTATCAGGATGAGACAACTAAAGATTACCAAGAGTATCACGAACAGAGAGAGCGCTTCGCTTGACAAGTATTTGCAGGAAATCGGCCGTGAGGACTTGATTACTGTGGAAGAAGAAGTGGAGTTGGCTCAACGCATCCGTAAAGGAGACCGTGCTGCATTGGAGAAACTGACGCGCGCCAATCTTCGGTTCGTCGTTTCTGTCGCCAAACAGTACCAGAATCAAGGGCTTAGTTTGCCTGACCTTATCAACGAAGGAAATCTGGGGCTGATCAAAGCGGCAGAGAAGTTTGACGAGACGCGTGGATTCAAGTTTATCAGTTATGCAGTGTGGTGGATTCGTCAGTCTATTCTACAAGCATTGGCAGAACAATCGCGTATCGTTCGTCTCCCGCTGAATCAGGTCGGTTCGCTGAACAAAATCAGCAAAGCCCTTTCCAAGTTCGAGCAAGAGAATGAGCGTCGTCCGTCGCCCGAAGAGTTGGCGCAGGAATTGGATATTCCGGTGGACAAAATCTCCGACACCTTGAAAGTGTCGGGACGCCATGTATCTGTGGATGCTCCGTTCGTAGAAGGCGAAGACAATAGCCTATTGGATGTGTTGATCAACGACGATTCGCCGATGGCCGACCGCACTCTGGTAAGTGAATCACTTGCGAGGGAAATCGACAGAGCATTGTCTACGTTAACCGATCGGGAGAAAGAAATCGTACAGATGTTCTTCGGTATCGGACAATCAGAAATGACGCTGGAAGAAATCGGCGACCGATTCGGGCTTACCCGTGAACGCGTTCGTCAGATTAAGGAAAAAGCAATCCGTAG
Organism: Prevotellaceae bacterium; assembly: GCA_031262265.1. Lineage (GTDB taxonomy): Bacteria > Bacteroidota > Bacteroidia > Bacteroidales > Bacteroidaceae > JAISIB01. Next base: position 152 of record JAISIB010000076.1, on the reverse strand, counting down.
ATTAAGACAAGCCAATCGTAGTAAATTGCTCAAGGCTTACTTGGGGTAAAACCTTGTAGATTTCCGTTTCTTTGGACGAAAAATGAAAGCCGGCTCGCCGTTCCCTAAGAGGATGCGAGCCGGCTTTTGGATTAGTTAGTTCAGATAACCGG
>JAISIB010000035.1 GCA_031262265.1 Prevotellaceae bacterium | reverse complement strand
CTCAGAAAAATTATTTTATCAAATTGATTTCACATGAACTACGCACGCCGCTCAACGCCATCGTTGGGTTTGCATCCATTCTGCGCACCATGGGTCTCGATGAGAAAGTGCAGAAAGCTACGCACCTGATAGATGAGAATACGCAAAAGCTGCTTAGTATGACGGATGTCTTGTTAGAAAAAGAAATAGACGAGGAAACTTGAACGCAATCCGTTACCTTTGCACTCCGAATAGTAACCAAACAACAGCATGAAAGAATTTATTATCTCCGAGTCGCAGGCCGAAACGGCTGTGCTTGTGGCTCTGATCACGCCCGAACAAGACGAACGAAAAACCAAAGAATATCTGGATGAATTAGCCTTTCTGGCTGAAACCGCCGGCGCCGTTGTCGAACGCTCGTTTACGCAACGAGCCGACCAAGCGCATTCCGTTACTTACGTCGGCAAAGGAAAATTGGAAGAAATCAGAGCTTACGTTGAAGAGCATGAGACAGGGATGGTTATCTTCGACGACGAACTGTCGCCCAAACAATTGCGAAATATCGAAGCCGCCTTGCATACCAAAATATTAGACCGCACTTCTCTCATTCTCGATATATTTGCCATGCGGGCGCAAACTGCTCACGCTAAGACGCAGGTCGAATTGGCGCAATACCAGTACATGCTACCTCGATTGAAGCGGCTATGGACTCACTTGGAGCGACAAGGCGGCGGCGCAGGCGGTGCGCGCGGCGGTTCGGTGGGCTTACGCGGACCGGGTGAGACGCAGCTTGAAATGGATAGGCGTATTATCCTGCACCGAATCTCGCTCCTGAAAGCCCGCTTAATAGATATTGACAAACAAAAGGCTACGCAGCGTGGTAGCCGCGGACGTATGATTCGCGTAGCGTTGGTCGGCTACACCAACGTAGGGAAATCTACCCTGATGAACTTGCTTGCCAAAAGCGAGGTGTTTGCCGAGAATAAACTATTCGCGACGCTGGATACGACTGTTCGCAAAGTGATCATCGACAACTTGCCTTTTCTACTTTCCGACACGGTCGGATTCATTCGCAAACTACCTACGGATCTGGTTGAGTCTTTCAAATCTACCTTAGACGAGGTGCGCGAAGCAGATCTCCTTCTGCACGTCATAGACATCTCGCATCCCGCATTCGAAGAACAAATCGAAGTGGTTAACAAAACCCTCGCCGACATCAGCAGCAGCGGCAAACCGTCCATTCTAATTTTTAATAAGATAGACGCCTACTCACATGTAGAGAAAGCGGCCGACGATCTAACGCCCAGAACGAAGGAAAACATCACGCTCGAAGAGCTGATGCACACGTGGATGGCAAAATTGCACGACAACTGTATCTTTATTTCCGCCCGCGAACGTGCCCATATTGATGAGATGAAGCAATTGGTCTATCGGCGCGTGCGCGAGCTACACGTACAACGCTTTCCGTACAACGACTTCCTGTATCAAACGTACGACGATACTGCGGAAGAGTAATCCCTTGCCGAGTTATTAAAAGAAGATACCGCAAAAATTGATTTTCCTCGTAAGTTATTCAAACAAGCGAGTTACTTATTGTCATAAGCTCGTAAGTTATGGAGACCACAAAGCGTGTTGATATTTTAATACTAAAAAGCCGCAAACCAATTCACCGGCCGGATGAACTGATTTGCGGCTTTAAGATACAATAATCAATCGCTTATACGGGGAGATACTCCACGAATGCTTCCATCGCCTCGTAAGAGGCCAATCCGAGCGCATCGTAGAGTGCTGCCGTAGCCCGATTGCGATCTTCCGAACGTTGCCAGAACAATCGCTCGTCGTTGCCTAAGAACGGCGCGCTTTCCATTTGCGATTGATGTTTCAGAATGGCATTGCGCTTTGCCCGCAATTCTTCGGGGCTAATGGGCACGGCCATTTCGATATTTTCTATTTCCCATTCCGCCCATGCGCCGCGATACATCCAAATACGACACTCTTTCAACCATTTGGCGGCAGCTTCCTTTTCCAAGTCGATCGCGGCAAAAACAGCGTCGGTACATACTTTATGCGTGCCGTGCGGATCGGCCAAATCGCCGGCTACGAAAATCTGGTGGGGCTTAACGTCGGCAATCAGCTTGCGAACAATCTCCACATCGGCTTCGCCTAACGGATTCTTCTGTATGCGCCCCGTTTCATAGAAAGGTAAATCCAGAAAATGTACGCGGTCGAGCGGAATGCTATTGAACGATGACGCGATCCGTGCTTCTCCGCGACGAATCAACCCTTTCAAGGTCAATACGTCAGGCGTATCCATATCGCTGTCTTTCTTGTCGCCCAAGAATTGACGTATCTCTTTATATTTTTCGTTGATGACCGAGTTGCCGGCATGGTCGAATAGTTGATTAAAACCGTTGATGAAATGCAGAAAACGCACTACTTCTTCATCGCCGACAGCAATGTTTCCCGACGTCTGATAGGCTACGTGTACTTCGTGACCTTGCTCTACCAACCGGCGCAGTGTGCCGCCCATAGAAATCACGTCGTCGTCGGGATGCGGCGAGAAGACAATCACGCGCTTTGGATAGGGCTTGGCGCGTTCGGGTCTGTACGTGTCATCCGCATTGGGCTTGCCACCCGGCCATCCCGTGATCGTATGCTGCAAATCATTAAATATTTTTATATTGACGTTGTAAGCCGAGCGGTACAAAGCCAGCAGTTCGCCTAACCCGTTCTCGTTGTAGTCTTTGTTCGTCAGTTTCAGAATGGGCTTCTTCACAATTGAGCACAACCATACGATTGCGCTACGAATCAACTTATCGTTCCATTCGCACGAAGTAACTAACCACGGCCGCTGAATACGCGTCAAGTTCGAGGCGGCTGATAAATCCGTTACGATATGTGCATTGTTATGCGTTTGCAGGTAGCTGGCCGGAATAGTATCGGTGATTCTTCCTTCCACGCACTCTTGAATCATTCTCGCCTTGTTCTCGCCCCACGCCATGAGGCATATATTCTTCGCCGACAAGATAGTGGATATACCCATCGTGATAGAACTCAGCGGCGTGTTCTCTATCGAGCCGAAAACCTTAGCCGCTTCGTTGCGCGATTCATGATCCATTAGCACTAAGCGAGTAACCGAATTGATGCGAGAACCCGGCTCGTTGAACGCGATATTACCGACGCGCCCAATACCAAGCAGGGCAAAGTCAATACCGCCGTAACTTTCGATACGTTGCTCGTAAAGTCGACAAAATTCAACAATCGTTTCTTTCGATATCGTACCTTCCGGACTGTATATGTTATGTACGTCAATATCCACATGATTGAGCAAAGCCGATTTAAGCGAGTTCAAGTTGCTATTTATAGCGTCCGTCGCCAGCGGATAGTACTCATATAAATTAAATACCACCACGTTGCGAAAGCTCAATCCTTCTTCTTTATGCAGACGCACCAGTTCCTTGTAGACATAATACGGTGAGTTGCCGCCCGTCAGAGCCAGTACGCAGAAGCGGCCTGCGGCCTGTTTTTCGCGAATCACTCGCGCCAAAGAATTGGCCACATGTTTAGCTCCGCGTTCGAGGGTTTCGTAAATTTCGGTAGGTATCTTTTCGTAACGAGTCAGTGCCGACCGTTCGAAAGCGTTCTCTGGACGATAATACTTGGGGGATATCGCCGTCAATTTAATTTGTGAAGTTAGATTTGTCTTCATTGTCTTGTATGTTTTATTGTGTTAAGTTCATTTATTTACGGTACAATCGTAAAATCATCGGCGTCACGCCACACCGCAAACTTGTTGCGCCAGTTATGCAACGCCTCTCGTGATAACTCGGACGTAGCTTGTCCGACGATGCCATCGGCTACGGCCGCTTGCACCGTACCGCGCGGCGAATAAATTACCGTCCCGCCGTCATAATGCAGTCCGTTCCCGTCATCACCTACCCGATTGACACCGCAAACATAGCATTGGTTTTCAATAGCACGGGCTTGTAGCAACACATCCCACACCTTTCTTCGTCCCACCGGCCAATTTGCGACATAAATCAACAGGTCATATTCGTTATTTCGGTTGCGTGCCCACACAGGAAAACGCAGATCGTAGCAAATCAATAGAAGGATATTCCAACCTTGATAGGAGATAATCGTCCGGTCGTTGCCCGCCTCGAAATAATCGGCTTCTTCACCCATGCGAAACAAGTGTCTTTTGTCGCGATAATACGAGGTGCCGTCAGGAGTCAGGAAAAAACCGCGATTATAATACGCGCCGTTTTCTACGGCGATATAACTTCCTGTCAGCGCGACCGTAAATTCTCTTGCCCACTGACGTAGCATATTCATCGTTTGTCCGTCCGTAGGTTCCGCCATCAGTCGGTTGTTCATACTGAATCCGGTGGAAAACATTTCAGGAAGCACGACTAAATCGGTTTCGCCGTGCAAACGCTCCAGATCGCCGCGAAGTCGTTCCAGATTGGTCGCTTTATCTTCCCACGCGATCGTCGATTGTAGAGCCGTCACTCTCATGTCGCAAAATTTTCGGGAACCTTCCCCTTAAACCGCTTAAAGTAGCTTTTGATCTCGGACATATCTTTGTGAATATCTCCCGTCGGATACATCGCTTTGCCCGCCGTAATGGTCTTACTGGCATAATCTATGCCGATCATCACAATAGGAACTTTGGCTTTCAAGGCGATATAATAAAATCCCTTACGCCAGTCCGAATTAGCTTTGCGTGTCCCCTCGGGCGTAATGGCTAAGTGGAAGTTTTTTCGACGGGAGAACAGACCGACCATTTGGTCGACGAGCGAAGTTTTCCGCGTTCTGTCCACTGGAATACCCCCGATTGCCCGAAAAATCCACCCGAGCGGAAAAACAAACCAGTCCTTTTTCATCATGAAGCTGGCACGTTCGCCGATCGCCCCATAGAATAGTTTACCTATGAATAGGTCTAAATTAGATGTGTGAGGTGCTACGCATATCACACACTTGTCGTACGCCGGTATGGTGACTACCTTCTTCCATCCCAATAGCCAGCGGTACACAAATTCGTATATGGCTTGTCTCATTTCAAGGCTTCGATATCGTCAATCAGCTTTTTCATTTGCCGATCAAAGTCATACGCATATTTTTTGTAGTAGGCCTTGGGAGGCGTGCCCGGTTGTGGATGGCTGATGCGCGTAAGGTAGTCTTTCCAGACGCTCAAAACTTCTTCTACCACCTTGTTCAATTGTGTGCGGTCGGTTTGCATGTGGACTCCACGAACCATACATTCCGTAAACAATACGCACAGGACACGATTGACAACCTTCTTGAGTTTTCTTCTACTTGCCATGATGTCATCTCTTTGTAGTTAGTTACGCCGCAAAGGTAACGGATTTTGTTGACAAGCACAAATGCTTCTATTTTCACCGTTAGAAAATAAAATAAGCGAGTATGATAATTATTTTTCCGCGTAGGATAATTTGCTATCAAACTCGGAAAAACAAGCCTCCGCGTACATTGCCGAACGAACAGCGTCAGGTATGTCCAGAAGGAGGCGTATTCGTTGGTTACGCGTGTCGAAATAGGGAGCGATGTAGGCACGTCGCACCTCTTTGCCTATCAGTGCTTCGTACCGGATGCCTTTGGTGGATGTGTGCAACTCCGCTTCCGACGACACGATAGCGACGGAAGCCGGCAGGATCAGTCGCTTGTGCCAATAATAAAGCCCCCCGAGATGGCCGGAAGTGTCCTGCGCGAAAGATTGGTCGGCCGTAGGTTGAAGATCGCACCACTCCGGTGTATGCCCTTTGATGTAACCGAGAAACGTATCGCCCTGATTGGCCTTATACATGCGATAAGACGGAAACTCCACTTCAAAAGGCGTCTCTCTGTCGGCCAACAGATACACTTTATCGGGCACGTTTCCAATACGCAGTCCCTTAAAGGCAGTAGCTACGGCCTCATCGGCCATAATCGTTAAGTCTATGCGCATGGCAAGGCGCGTCAATTTCACCGCCCAGCGACCGGACGTTTTTTCACCGTCGCAAACGACCGTAAAATCATCTGCGATTTGCACGCCTCTATACACTCCGATCATCGGGAT
>JAISIB010000023.1 GCA_031262265.1 Prevotellaceae bacterium | reverse complement strand
ATTGAATATCTCAACGGAAGAGGCCATCGTCTACGGACGACAAAATAATCCGACCCTGTTGGGATTGCGGCAGAGTATTCTGGAAGCCGAACAGACCGTAGACCGCACGAAGAAGGAATCATACTTCAACGCTACGTTCGATGCCAGCATCGGTTTCAACCAAGTATCGGAGACGCTCGGCGGCGTTTATCGTAGCCCGATGCAACAGGACTTGGTTTCCATCAGTATGTCTATACCGCTCATCGACTGGGGCGTACGCAAGGGACAGTACAATATGGCTCGCAACAATTTGAATATCGCGCGCATTACGGCTACCCAAAACGAAATCAGTATAGAAGAAGACATACTGATGACGGTAAACGACTTTCAAATGCAGCAAAAACTGATTATCAGTGCGCAAGAGGCACTCGATCTGGCCGCAATGGTATACGAACAGGTGCGCGAACAATTTATTATCGGCCGAGTGGACATTAGCAACCTGACGCTGTCCATGACCCGCCAACAAACGGCACAGCAAAACTATATCGCTGCCATGCAGCAGTATTGGCAAAACTATTACAAGATTCGTCGCCTGACGTTGTATGACTTTGAAAACCGTATGCCGCTGGCCGATAAGTTTGACTACGACGGCGGCAACCTGACCCGATAGTCCATGAAGCATAGACTTCGTACCCGCTCGTCCAAGCGCACTTCTGCGTTTACCGTCATCGTGACGTTCTTAGCGTTGTCACTGATGGGGTTGGCAATCATTCCGTTGTTACCCGTCAAGTTGAATCCTTCGCGTACGTTACCGAGCCTGACGGTCGACTTTACGATGACCGGCGCATCGGCACGCGTGGTAGAAATCGAAGTAACCGCCAAGCTGGAAGCCATGCTGGCGCGCATCAAGGGAATTAAGAACATGTCTTCTACGTCGGCCAACGGGTGGGGACGTATCACCTTGGAGCTGGATAAGCACACGCGCCCCGATGCGGCGCGTTTTGAAGCATCGACGATCGTTCGACAAGCGTGGGCGGGACTTCCGCCGGAAACCGGCTATCCGGTCGTACGGTTGAATCAGGTCAACGAGGCTGCGGCGCGTCCGTTCATGACTTTTACGGTGAATGCGCCGGCCAATCCGATTCTCATTCAACGCTATGCCGAAGAGCACATCAAGATGCGTTTGGCACAGCTCGCTGATATTTATCAGATTACGGTAAGCGGCGCCACTCCGATGGAATGGCGATTGGAATACAATAGTAAGTGGTTGCAGCAGTGGGGTATCACGGTCTCCGATATTCGTACGGCCGTGCAGCAACACTACGAGCGCGAAGCCTTGGGCTTGTGCCGGACGGAAACACCGTCGGGCGGGCAAGAGTGGATACGCCTTTTTCTGGCCTCCGATGAGGCGGCTACCTCATTCGACGCCTCGAAAATTCGCGTAGCCGTCAAAGACGGGAAAGTAATCTACCTGAATGAATTGGTTACCACGACCTATCGCGAGCAAGAACCGACCAGTTATTACCGTATTAACGGGCTGAACTCCATCTACCTCTCGATAACGTCTACCGACAATGCCAATCAATTGGAACTGAGCACGCGTATTCATACGATTATGAATGAAATTCGTGCCGGACTGCCGGCCGGTTATGAAATACACACCGGCTATGATGCGACCGAGTACATACGCACCGAATTGGATAAGATTTATTTCAGAACGGCGATTACGGTGGCCATCCTGTTGTTGTTCGTGCTGCTTATCACGCTTAGTCCTCGCTACTTATTCTTGATTACGGTTAGTTTGTCGGTGAATATGGCGGTCGCTTTTATCTTCTATTATCTTTTCCGGTTGGAAATACAATTGTATTCGTTGGCGGGGATTACCATCTCGCTCAGTCTGATCATAGATAATACGATTGTGATGGCCGACCACTACTTGCGGAAACGAACCCTGAAAGTCTTTCTCTCCATTCTGGCGGCTACGCTGACTACGATCGGAGCTTTGGCGATTATCTTTTTTCTGGATGAAGAGATACGTGTCAACTTGCAAGACTTTGCCGCCGTAGTCATTATCAACATGGCAGTCTCGTTGTTCGTTGCGCTCTTCTTGGTACCCGCCATGATAGACAAAATCGGATTGCAACGTAAGGTGGCCGGCCGAAAAAGTAGATGGTTGCTGCGCGGTAAACTCTATTTCAATCATTTCTATGGTTGGCTGATCGTAAAACTGAAACGTTGGCGCGTAGCCGTCTTCACGGTATTTGTATTTGCTTTCGGTTTGCCGGTTTTCCTGATACCCGACGACATAGGCTCCAATGCTTTTAGAGAGAAAGTACGTCCCGTCATCGAGAAAATCTTCGGCGGTACGCTGCGTCTGTTTGTCGATAAAGTTTACAACGGAAGCTACTTCACGCGCAACGAAGAGGTGGTGTTAAGTGCCTATGCCTCGTTGCCGCAAGGCTATACGCTCGAACAGATGAACACGCTCATCAAGCGTATGGAAACTTTCCTGACCGGTTTCTCGGAGATTAAGCAGTTTCAGACGACGATATCCAGTGCCAATCAAGCCCGTATTTTCGTTTACTTTAAGGAAGAGCATCAACGCGACGGTTTCCCCTATCGTTTGAAGAGTGCTATGATACAACGTGCCTTGCAGTGGGGTGGCGGTAGTTGGAATATTAGCGGATTGGAGGAT
>JAISIB010000209.1 GCA_031262265.1 Prevotellaceae bacterium | reverse complement strand
GTCAGAAGACAATCCCGTCCGGTAGCGGCACTATGGAAGGTATTCGGATACTATCTATCCACAAATCCAAAGGCTTAGAGTTTCATACGGTGCTCGTGCCCTTTTGTGATTGGAAGATGGAGAACGAAACGATGAACCAGCTGGTATGGTGCGGAACGGACGAGGTTCCTTATAATATGTTAGACATCGTGCCGGTCAATTATTCGGGTGCGATGGGACAATCGGCCTTTCGGGAAGCATACCTAACCGAGCGGCTGCAATTGTGGGTCGACAATCTTAATTTGCTATACGTCTCATTTACGCGCGCCGCCAAGAACCTGCTGATATTCGGCAACAACGCTCCGCGCGGACTAACCGCCGCTACGCTACTCAAAGAGACGCTGCCGGAAATTGCCGACAGTCTTCATGTCGATTGGGACGTCGATTCTCCTATTTTCTCCTACGGTACGGTCGCTCCGTCGGCTTCGTCGTCACGACAAGGAACGAGCAACAATCGCTTACTCACGCCGCCCGTTTCACTACCTGTCCGTATGCGCTCCATCCGCCCGAATGTTATGTTCAAACAATCCCATCGTTCGCAGGATTTCATACGAGCTAAAGATGAAACCACTTCAGCCTTTCGTTTTATCGACCGAGGGAAACTACTTCATCAACTATTTGCGCATATTAATACCCGACAAGACGTTGATTCAGCTATTGAACGCTTATTTTTTGAAGGCGTCATCGGCACAGAAAATACTAAGGAAGAATTACGCGCGTTGGCAGAAAGTGCATTTACATTGCCGGAAGTGCAAGATTGGTACTCGGGCAAGTGGACAATCTTCAACGAATGTGCCGTCATCTTTCGCAATGCGGATGGCGAGACCGAGCAAAGACGACCGGACAGGGTCATGACGGACGGCAAGCGAACGCTCGTAGTAGATTTCAAGTTCGGCAAGCCGCAAACGGAACACCGTCGTCAAGTCGAGTCTTATATGCAATTGCTCGCACAAATGGGCTACGCAGATCCGGAAGGTTTCCTCTGGTACGTCAATGAGCATCGTATCGAACCCATTCACCTCACTAAATGATTTACCTATGAACACTTTTCTCGAAGCGGTAGCCCAAGACCTATATCACAAATTCGGAAATAATTTGTCAAGGACGGCCGTCGTCTTTCCCAATAAGCGCGCCGGTTTATTCTTCAACGAATATCTCGCACGCCAAACGGAATGCCCGCTATGGTCGCCCGTATACCTAAGCATTAGTGAGTTGATGGAAGCAGGTACTGTCTTACGACACGGAGATGAGCTTCTTCTCATCTCTCTGCTGTATCGTGTTTACCGCGACGTCACCGGTCGTCATGACGAGTCACTGGATGATTTCTATTTCTGGGGCGAACTGATGCTGGCCGACTTTGACGATTTGGATAAGAACCTGACGGATGCCCGTTTGCTCTTTGCCAATCTGAACGACCTCAAACAGCCGGAGAATTTTGACTTTCTGTCGTCCGAACAACAAACTGCGTTGCAAGATTTTCTTCGTCACTTCTCGCAAGAAGCTACGAGTTTATTGAAACAACGCTTTGTCTCGTTATGGGATAAACTGTATGATATTTACATAGCTTACCGTCAACTGCTTACGAGTAAAGGAATCGCGTATGAGGGGATGCTTTTGCGTGATAGTATCGAACGCTTGAAACCCGAAGAACTACCTTACGAACGAACCGTTTTCGTAGGCTTCAATGCACTAAATAAGGTCGAACATCGACTATTTCACACGCTACAACAGAGCGGTAAGGCTCTTTTTTATTGGGACTACGACACCTTTTACACCAGGCAGGCCGATAGTCGACACGAGGCAGGCATACATATCCGGCAGAATATGAGATTGTATCCGAACGAACTACCTCCGGAGCTGTTCGACAATTTGTGCAAACCCAAACAAGTAAGTTTTATAGCGGCCTCTACGGAGAACGCGCAAGCACGCTTCTTGACAGAATGGGTAGGTACTCATCTGGGTGAACGAGAAAAGGAGACCGCCGTCGTTCTCTGCAATGAAACGTTGCTTTTGCCCGTGCTGCATAGCATACCTTCTTGTGTTCGGCAAACAAATATTACGATGGGATTTCCTATGTCACACACGCCTGCCTATACGATGGTCACTCAGTGGTTGAAAGACGAAGCTACGCAACCGCATGACGATACGTTATCACTCTGTCGACGGCTCGTGTCCGCCTTAGCGGCCGAAGCGGAAAACTATCGCACCGAACTCTGCGAAACAGATACTTATACCCCCTTATATCGAGAGGCATTGTTCAAATGCTACACCGTCTGCAACCGGTTAGCTACGCTCATGGAAGAAGAAGATGTGCAACTAAAAATCCCCACCTTTGCCAAACTGCTGCAACGTGTGCTTGCGCGAACACATATTCCCTTTCATGGCGAACCGGCCGTAGGTATGCAAATCATGGGCGTACTGGAAACGCGCAACATTGACTTTCGCCATTTACTTATCCTATCCTTCAACGAAGGAAAACTTCCTAAGAAAACAGACGCAGCGTCCTTCATACCATACTCACTCCGTAAGGCTTTCGGAATGTCAACCGTCGAACAGCAAGATTCCATGTACGCTTATTATTTCTACCGCCTCATTCAACGAGCGGAAACCGTCACTTGCGTTTACAACACAGCCGATGACGGAGTAAATCGAGGCGAAGCGTCGCGTTTCCTTCTGCAATTGCAAGTCGAATGGCCGTATGAAATACACAAGCAGGTATTGGAAACACAACAATCACCGCATCCTGTGCGTCCCATACAGGTAAAAAAGAAGCCATGCATGGCTATTTTGAAGAAGTGGCTCACGAACGGACATATTGCCCCTTCGGCACTCAATATCTATATGGATTGTCGGCTGCACTTCTATTACCGATACATCGCACGAATAAAAGAACCGGACGAACAAACGTTGGAATTGGATTCAGCTACGTTCGGTACGATCTTTCATAAGGCGATGGAAAATATATATAAGGCATTGCAGGGAGACAGGCCGGTCATTCGGAAAGAGAACATCGAAGATTTGATCAAGGACAAACGACGCCTCGAAGAATACGTCCATCAGGCATTTTGTTCGGAGTATTTCCGAATAGACCCAGAAACCGAGAAACGATCATACACCGGTACGGAATTGATCAATCGCCGTGTCATCACCACATACGCCGGACAAGTATTGCGCGCCGATGCTCGCTACGCACCGTTTACCATCGTCGGTATGGAAGAGAGAGAGAGTGATCCTCTATCCATTCACGTCGCCAACGAAGAATGGACAATCCATATTGGCGGAACTATCGACCGAATAGACCTGAAAGACGGCGTTCTGCGCATCGTGGACTACAAAACCGGCGGTAACGAACTGCGACCGAACGATATCTCCGATTTGTTTGATACGGAGAAGCCGCATCGTCCGAATTACATCTTTCAAACGTTTCTATATGCCGATTTGCTATCGCACCGACCTGCATACCTCAATTACAGCATTCGCCCCGCCCTGTTCTACGTGCACAAGGCGGCTAACACAGAATACGAGCCGGTCATCGAAATGGGTGCGCGCAATCAAAAACAAACCGTTACGGATTACCGCCCGTACGCCCAAGAATTTCGCGCCGAACTCATTCGTTTGCTGGAAGAGCTGTGCGATCCGGACGAAGACTTCACACAAACGGCGCACGAAGAGCATTGTGCCTACTGCGCCTATCGTGCATTGTGTGGAAAAACGTCTAATTGAAAGAGTTACATACTACATTCCACGTTTCAAACCACTCGTGAACACAAGCGGCTTTGTTGGTAAAATAAGCGAGTTCGTTGTTTCAACGAGCGAGTTAGTTGTCTTCACGAGCGAGCAAAATAGTTCAGGGGGTAGGTACGGAGCGTGCATAACAAAGCAAAGATAAGGGGCGACTACCTCACGGCAATCCCCCCTTGCAAACTTAAAACAACCAACAAAAGAAATAGATAAAAACTATTATCTACTCTATATTTTATAACATTAGCGTATAAACAACAGCTCGCGATATTTCGGTAGCGTCCACAGTTGATTATCCACAACGAGTTCCAATTTATCGATATGGTAACGAATCTCGTCCAGCATCGGCGCAATCCGATCGTGATAGGCGACGGCTTTTTCGCGCTCGCACTCTATTTTGTTAGCCACCTTACGAGCTTCTACCATCGCATCCACATGTTCTTTGATGAAAGCCGTGCGCGTAGCGATTTCCTCTATCAACGCTCGATTTTGCTCGGTCATCTTCGTCCATTTCTCTTCCGGATATAATCCTTTCATGCGATAGACGTTACTAATTAAATCGGTCTGATACTGCGTAGCTACCGGTACGATGTGATTCATCGCAAGATCTCCCAACACGCGCGCTTCTATTTGTATTTTCTTCGTATATGTTTCCCACTTCACCTCATTGCGGGCTTCCAATTCTACTTTGGTCATCACACCGGAACCCTCGAACATGGCAATACTTTCGGGTTTCAGGTAATTATCAAAGATGACCGGTACAGAGGTTTCGCAGTCTAATCCGCGTTGCAAGGCCTCGGCTTTCCATTCATCGCTGTATCCGTTACCGTCGAAACGAATGGATTTGCTCTGCTTAATATATTTCTTCACGACTTCGAGGATGGCCGAGATTTTCGGTTCACCCTTTTTGATCAACTCATCCACATCTTTCTTGAACAATACCAGCTGTTCGGCTACGGCCGTATTCAATACGATCATTGCCGAAGCACAGTTAGCTTCAGAACCGACGGCGCGGAACTCGAAACGGTTGCCGGTGAAAGCAAACGGCGAGGTACGGTTGCGATCCGTGTTATCTATCATCAGTTCCGGAATTTGCGGGATGTCTAACTTCATGCCGTGTTTACCGGCGACGGTGAAGAGTTCTTTTTTATCACTCGTTTCCAGATATTCGAGCACTTGTGATACTTGTTTGCCCAAGAACGAGGAAATGATGGCAGGCGGAGCTTCGTTGGCACCCAGACGATGTGCGTTGGTCGCACTGGATATGCTGGCTTTCAACAGTCCGTTGTGGCGATAAACAGCCATCAACGTATTCGCGATAAACACGATAAAGCGCAGATTATCCTCTTGCGTTTTACCCGGCGCGTACAAAGGCGTACCGGTGTCCGTACCTAATGACCAGTTGTTATGCTTTCCGGATCCGTTTATTCCTTTGAACGGTTTCTCATGCAGTAGCACGCGGAAACCATGGCGGCGAGATACTTTTCGCATCAACGACATTAAGAGCATATTGTGGTCGACCGCCAAATTACACTCCTCATATACCGGAGCCAGCTCGAATTGATTGGGAGCAACTTCATTGTGACGTGTCTTGACGGGAATACCTAATTTCAACGCTTCTATTTCCAAATCCTTCATAAAAGCCGCTACGCGAGTCGGTATGGCTCCGAAATAATGATCTTCCAATTGCTGGTTTTTCGCACTGTCGTGCCCCATCAGCGTACGTCCTGTGAGTAACAGATCCGGGCGTGCGGCATACAGTCCTTCGTCTACGAGAAAATATTCTTGCTCCCATCCCAGATAGGAAAATACCTTCTCCACTTTCGGATCGAAATACTTGCAAACATCCGTAGCCGCCTTGTCCACTGCACGCAGTGCTTTCAACAGCGGAGCCTTATAGTCGAGCGACTCTCCGGTATAGGAAATAAAAATAGTAGGAATACACAGCGTATCATCGACCACAAAAGCCGGAGATGAAGGATCCCAAGCCGTATAACCACGCGCTTCGAACGTATTACGAATGCCTCCGCTGGGAAAACTGGATGCGTCAGGCTCTTGCTGAACGAGCAATTTGCCGGAAAACACTTCCATCATTCCTCCTTTTCCGTCGTGTTCTACAAATGAATCGTGCTTCTCGGCCGTTCCTTCGGTCAGCGGGTGAAACCAGTGCGTGTAATGCGTCACACCCAGTTCCATTGCCCATTTTAGATCGGAAGAG
>JAISIB010000161.1 GCA_031262265.1 Prevotellaceae bacterium | reverse complement strand
AAAGCACAGGTGGCGTTGTTTCCGGGACAGAACTATTTCGAACAAAATGAGTTCTCCAAAGCATTGCAGGGAGATAGTATCGGATATATAGGCTTCTTGGCTATCGCAGACGAATATAGCGGTACGGATGCAGGAAATCTGGCCAAAGCATACGCCGGTATTTGCTATAAACAATTGGGTGAATACGATAAGGCTTTGGAACAACTGAATGCCTTCAAAGGAAATGACCTGATCGTCTCTCCTGCTTTATTGGGTGCCGTCGGAAACTGTTATGCCGAACTGGGTCAGTTGGATAAAGCCGTTAATTATTTGTTGAAAGGAGCCGATGCTTCGGATACCAATACGTTAAGTCCGATTTTGCTACTGCAAGCCGGATTGATCTACGAGCAACAAGGAAAATACGCGGAGGCTGAGAAAGTTTATACCACCATTAAGGATAAATATTTCAGTTCTTATCAAGCGATGAGTATCGATCAATATATCGAGCGAGCTAAACTGCAAAAGAAATAATATGGCAACTTCGGAACATCAGGTTTCGAGCAGCAACATCATGGCGGACACATCGAAGATGAAGTTCGCCATTGCTGTCTCTGAATGGTATTACGACGAAATCACGGCACCTATGTTGAATGGTGCGCTGGACGTCTTGCAACAAGCCGGTGTGGAAGCGGAAAATATCCTCATCAAAAAGGTGCCGGGTAGCTTCGAACTTGTTTTTGCGGCTAACTACATGACACAAAATTTGGACGTGGATGCCGTTATCGTGCTCGGTTGTGTGGTAAGAGGCGAGACGCCGCATTTTGATTACGTCTGTCAGGCTGTCACGCAGGGAGTGGCCGAACTGAATACAAACGGTGACGTGCCGGTCGTGTTCGGACTGCTAACGACGGAGAGTAAACAACAAGCCATTGACCGTAGTGGCGGAAAACTGGGCAATAAAGGTTCTGAGTGTGCCGAAGTTGCTCTAAAAATGGTTGATTTTACTTGCAGTTTCAGCTTTTAATACTACCTTTGCACCCGCAAACGAAAGGGCAAATACCAGAGTGGCCAAATGGGGCAGACTGTAAATCTGCTGGCTTACGCCTTCGGTGGTTCGAATCCATCTTTGCCCACGAGAATAAAGATTGATTATATTTTAAGATACCCTTATGTGTGAATATGATGGTGTCTGATTGGCGGAAGTAGCTCAGTTGATAGAGCATTAGCCTTCCAAGCTGAGGGTCGCGGGTTTGAGCCCCGTCTTCCGCTCTTTTCATGATGGATGAGGAACCTCGTCAAGTGTCTTTCGACAGTTGGCGAGGTTTTTTCATACGCGTTTGTCTGCATAACATACGCGCTTGTTTGGCTAAGAAAGGAAGAAAAAGTATTTTTGTACCTTGTTATTAGAATAATATGCTTGATGATATTTCTTTTATGCGGCAAGCCTTGCGCGAAGCCGGTTTGGCAGCGACCAGAGGAGAAGTCCCCGTGGGAGCAGTCGTCGTATCGCAGGGACGAATCATCGCGCGCGGGCACAATCTGACCGAGACGTTGACAGATGCTACGGCGCATGCCGAAATGCAAGTAATCACGGCTGCCGCTTCTGTGCTTGGCGGCAAATATCTGAATGATTGTACGCTATATGTCACGGTTGAGCCGTGCGTGATGTGCGCGGGTGCGATTGCATGGTCGCAGTTGGGGCGATTGGTCTATGGAGCTGCGGATGAGAAACGTGGCTTCCGGCGTTATGCGCCAGAGGCTTTGCATCCGAAAACGGAGGTTGTTGCAGGTGTCTTGTCTGATGAGTGCGCCACGCTCATGCAAGAGTTCTTTCGGCAGCGCAGATGAGCGGTTAATCGCCTATCTCCTCGAAATCCACGTATTCGCCCTCTTCCTTATCAAATATCTTTTTCCGTTCGGCGGCATGCTCATTCGTGTCATGCGGCTGATAGGTTTGACGAGCATCTCCTGTCGTTTGTCGCTGTTGTCCGAAACCAAACATACGGCCTACGATACGCAAAATATTGCCTACGACGGTCAGTCCGAGGAATAAGACGGTGAAAAAAAGAATCATTAGAAAGAAAATAAATCCCATAATTTACACAGTAAAAGGTTAGACTTTGTTCTTGGCTCTTGTGAGAGGCAGCAGAGAGAGTAGAATATACCACAGTACACAAGCGGCAAATCCGCCGGCATGCAAGGAAATGACTAATAGCAAGCATCCTAACAGAAAGATCCACTGCAAACGGTTTTCTTTCCACGAGAACGTTTTGAATTTAAGCGAGAACATCGGAATTTCTGCCACCAATAACCAGGCGGAAAGTATAATCATAGCCAATAAGTAAAGCGCGTTGAAAGATGGAGAAACGAAGATATGGTGGGCACCCACTGCCGACGCACCCCAGAATACGGCATTGGCCGGCGTCGGTAGTCCGATGAATGAAGAACTTTGTCGCTCGTCCGTATTAAATTTGGCCAAACGCAACGCAGAGAAGACGGCGATCGTAAAAGCCAAGTAGGGAATGTAGGTTTGCAGGTTTGCTAAATATGCAGGATATGCTACTTCGTGCAACAAGCTGAAGACTACCATAGCCGGTGCCACTCCGAAACTTACGTCGTCAGCCAATGAGTCTAATTCCTTGCCCAGCGGAGAATACGCATGAAGCATGCGCGCCAACATTCCGTCGCAGAAATCGAAAAATGCACTGAGCAACATGAAAGCCAGAGCGGCTTCGTACGCTCTATCATAGGCCATAATTGTAGCAATACAGCCGGAAAACAGATTGAGACAGGTGCAGGTGTTAGGTAATTGACGGATGATTTTGTTAGACATACGGCGTCATTTCTATTTCAATTTGGCAATGATGGTTTGATTGCCTACCGTGCGTTGTCCGAGCTTGACGCAGATTTCCGAGTCTATTGGTAAATATACGTCCACACGCGATCCGAATTTGATGAACCCCATGTGTTCGTCTATGTAACATTCTTCTCCTTCTTGCGCGTATGTCACGATTCGACGAGCGACGGCGCCGGCAATTTGTCGCGCCATGACTTCTACGCCTTCGGGTGTGCGGATGACTACCATCGAACGCTCGTTGTCCGTACTGGCTTTCGGAAGCCATGCTTTCATGAACTTCCCGTTCTGGTGCGCTACCTTGGTGACAACACCGTCCACCGGATACCAATTGGCATGTACGTTTACGATACTCATGAAGATAGAAATCATCAGACGACGGTCGCCGAAATATTCATGTTCGTTTACTTCTTCCACAACAACTATTTTGCCGTCGGCAGGAGCAATGACTATTTTCTCGGAATCCTGCTCGAAGATACGAATCGGACAGCGAAAGAAATTAACCAACAACATGTAAACGACAATAGTCAGCAGAAATAAAATATAGAAAGGAATGTGTGAATCGAAATAGTTATATACGGATATATTTACCGCCATTAGCAACACGGCAGTGGAGATGAGTATATCCGTCCCCTCGCGGTGGATACGGATTGTCCTTAATTTTTTCAGTCGTCTTCCCATGTTTGGTCGTTGAATTAGGGGCAAAAGTAGAGTTATTTTGAAAATAACACAAACATTCTACGGATAATTCTAAATATGAAACTCTATTTTTGTTTTAACTTTGCCGCCGCAAAAGATTTACCGTATTAAAAACAAGACCGTATGAATCAAATCCTACATAAAGAGCAGTTATCCGATAAAGTATTTAAGTTGGTCATCGAAGCTCCGTTAATTGCGCGTGCTCGAAAGGCAGGGCATTTCGTTATTATCCGCGTAGGAGAAAAAGGAGAGCGTATTCCACTGACCATTGCCGAAGCCGATCCGGTAAGAGGCACTATTACGTTGGTCATTCAGGATGTAGGCGTTTCGACACACCGCCTGGGTAGTTTGCGCACCGGCGATTTTATCACGGACGTGGTAGGTCCTCTCGGCAAGCCTACGCATATCGAAAACTTCGGTACGGTGGTTTGTGCGGGCGGCGGCGTCGGTATAGCACCGATGCTCCCCATTGTACAAGCCTTGAAAGCGGCAGGAAATAGGGTGGTTAGTGTGCTGGCCGGACGCACGAAAGAGCTGATCATACTGGAACAAGAAATGCGCGCCTCCTCGGATGAAGTCATTATCATGACGGATGACGGATCATACGGCGAGCAAGGATTGGTAACGGCGGGTGTAGAGCGCGTATTGAAGCGCGAACCGGTAAACAAGTGCTTTGCTATCGGTCCGGCAATCATGATGAAATTTGTTTGTTTACTGACTAAGCAATATAAGATACCTACCGATGTGTCGTTAAATACTATCATGGTGGACGGAACCGGTATGTGCGGAGCCTGTCGCGTCAATGTAGGAGGGAAAACAAGGTTCGTTTGCGTAGATGGTCCTGAGTTCGACGGACATCAAGTAGACTTTGACGGCATGTTGCAGCGTTTGCGTGCGTTTTCAAAGCCGGATGATATAAAGACTGACGTGCCTGTCGTATCCGCATCGGATGAAGAGAAAAGTAGGACGGCTCAGTGGCGAACGGACTTACGCGCTGCGATGAAGGCCAAAGAGCGTACGGCTATTCAGCGGGTAGAAATGAACGAATTGGCACCCGCATATCGCGTTGCGCATCGTACGGAAGAAGTAAATATAGGTCTGAACGCCGAACAAGCGCGTACGGAAGCTATGCGATGCTTGGACTGTGTCAATCCGGGCTGCGTCGAAGGCTGTCCGGTCGGGATAGATATTCCGCGTTTCATTAAGAATATAGAACGTAACAACCTGCCGGAAGCCGTGCGCACACTGAAAGAAACCAGCTCGTTGCCTGCGGTATGTGGTCGCGTGTGTCCGCAAGAGAAACAATGTGAGGCGCGCTGTATTCATACGAAGATGAAATCATCCCCAGTGGCTATCGGGCACTTGGAACGCTTTGTCGCCGACTACGAACACGGTAGCGGCGAAACCTTTCTGCCGTTAGTAACGTCACGAAATCATACTAAAATTGCCGTCATCGGCTCCGGTCCGGCCGGTTTGGCATTTGCCGGTGATATGATCAAATGGGGTTATGACGTGACGGTCTTTGAAGCGTTGCACGAGATCGGTGGTGTTTTGAAATACGGTATTCCCGAGTTCCGTTTACCCAATGCCATCGTAGATTCGGAAATCGCCGGATTGGAACGACTGGGCGTCGTATTCGTCAAAGACTGTATCGTCGGAAAAACCCTTAGTATTGATGAGCTGAAAGCAGAGGGTTATAGCGGATTTTTCATCGCGTCGGGCGCCGGATTGCCTAACTTTATGAATATACCCGGCGAGAATTCGCTCAATATCTTATCCAGTAATGAATATTTGACCCGTGTGAACTTGATGGATGCGGCTAATCCGGAGGCAGATACGCCTGTGCCGTTCGGACGACGGGTAGCCGTTATCGGCGGAGGTAATACGGCGATGGATTCCGTGCGCACAGCTTTGCGGCTCGGAGCCGAGCGTGCGATGATTATCTACCGGCGTTCGGAAGCGGAGATGCCTGCTCGTGCCGAAGAGATTAAACATGCGAAGGAAGAGGGCGTCGAGTTTCTGACGCTGCACAATCCGTTGGAGTATATTTCCGATGAGTACGGACGCGTACGTCAGGTGGTGTTGCAACAAATGGAGTTGGGCGAACCGGATGCTTCGGGACGGCGCAGCCCGGTACCTATTGCCGGTGCCGTGAAAACGTTGGATATAGACATGGCCATCGTCAGTATCGGCGTATCTCCCAATCCTATCGTACCGACCTCCGTTGCCGGGCTGAAAATCAACCCCAGAGGAACGATTGCGGTGGACGAACAAATGGAAACGTCGGTTCCCATGTTATATGCCGGTGGCGACATCGTGCGCGGAGGAGCGACGGTTATACTCGCCATGGGTGACGGACGCACGGCAGCTGCGGCCATGCACGAACGGCTGGCTTTGCGCGTGCAATAACTCCGTATCTTGTGCGATTTTCTCGGTTTCTTATCTCATTTACATACCGAGATATTTACTTATTGCAGTTATATTTTCGATTCTCGCGGTAGGATTAAGAGATTTTAGCTAATTTTGTCGCCGAAATACCTTGTCAAAAGTAAATTTGTATGAAGAAAGTTTTTCTTTTCTCTCTGATTGCTTGGACGTTCACACTGGCGGGATGTCGCCAAGAACCTATCGTGTGGAACGATGGCGAGATCTCGCAGACCGTTTATGCCGACCAAACGAACGGAGCAACGGGCATCAGCTTCAATACGACCGGAGCGTGGACGTCTGCCATAGAGTCCGAAGGAGATTGGATAAGCATCTCTCCCGATCACGGTGATAGCCGAGGCGGACAATTTGTGCAACTGACACTGCGCAAGAACTATTCCGGCGCGGATCGTAGTGCTGTGATCACAATTCTCTGTGAAGGTACTCCGTTCATTATAGACGTGTTGCAATTAGCGACTAATAAAGGCGGCGAACTTCTGCCGAAAGTGGACGTAGGTACCAATGATCCGACACAAACTCTCTATGCCAACGAAACCAAGGGGCGCGTTATTCAATTGACGGTAGCCAATACATGGACGGCAACCGTATCTACCGAACCGTTGGGAATGGAAAAACCGGACTGGCTATTCGTTACGCCGGAAAATGGAGATTCCGAAGGTACTTTCACCCTACAACCTCGTTTGCGACCTAACTATACGGGTGAGCAGCGAACGGCCTACATCAATATCACATGCGAAGACCAACACGTGAGTATACCTTTCATACAAGAAGCTACGGACGCCGGAGGAAATGTTCCCATCTTAAGCATCGATCGTACGGTACTCGTTTACATTATGGGGGACAATAGTTTGAGTCGCTTTGCTCAAAACGACCTTAACCAAATGATGGAAGGCGTTAAGACAGTAGATACGGAACACAACAACCTGATCGTCTATTTCGACAATGGTTCAAAAGCAGAGCTTTATCGTTTATATAATGATTTGGACGGTACGGTAGTTCGAGAGATCTTGGAGACCTACGCCGCTGATCGTAATTCGTGTGGGTTAACGGAGCTGAAAGAAGTATTTTCTTACGTTGATATTAATTTCCCTGCCGAGAAATATGCGCTTGAGCTTTGGTCTCATGGCGAGGGCTGGCTTCCGAGTCCGGCTACGGCTCGTGCCGCTACTCGTTGGATAGGGCAAGACGTAGGCGCAGGTACTTTCTTAAGTATCTCCGACCTGAACATAGCACTTGACGAACTCCCGAAATTGGATTATCTCTTCTTCGACGCTTGCTTTATGCAGGCGATAGAGGTCGCTTACGAATTGCGCGATCGCGCAGATTATTTCATCGGTTCGCCGACGGAAATCCCCGGCCCGGGAGCTAATTATGAGGTGACCGTTCCGGCTATGTTCGCGAAAACAGATGCGGGGCGCGCGGTGGCGGAGAGCTACTACGATTATTATGCGAGCATATATGATAGCGGTAAGAATCTGTCAAACGACAATTGGACGGCCGGAGCTTCCGTTTCGTTGATAGACGCGGCATATTTGGAAGCGTTGGCCTCACTCACGGCTACGGTCGTTGCGGAAGCCGTTCAGGGCGGAGCGACATATAAGACTTCGTCCATATTGGATTACGACCGGCGTACGGGAAGCAGCTATATAGGTTATTATGATTTTGACGGATTGATGCAGCAGTTGCTCGTTGGAAATTCTGCGCGCTATACCGAGTGGCGAGCAGCTTTCGATGCGGCATTGCCCTATGCGCAGACGACGGAGATGAACTATTCGGCGTTCGGAAAACTTTTCTCGATGGAAGGTTTCGCCGGCGTGTCAATCTATTTGCCGGGCAAGAGTACGGCGAATAACGATGTGTTCTATCAGCAAACGCAATGGTATGCGGATGCCGGTTGGTCGTTGTTATATCCAAATTAAATAGAGACAAATATGTTACGAATAGCAGTACAGGCAAAAGGCCGTTTGTTTGAGGATACGATGGCTTTACTGGCAGAAGCAGGCATAAAGCTAAATGCTTCGAAGCGCACGCTTTTAGTACAAGCCTCCAATTTCCCGCTCGAAGTGCTCTTCCTGCGGGATGATGACATCCCGCAATCGGTAGCCACCGGCGTAGCGGATGCGGGAATCGTGGGCGAAAATGAATTTTGCGAGAAGCACGAAGCAGCGGACATCGTCAAACGTTTAGGGTTTAGCCGTTGCCGTTTGTCGTTGGCCATACCGAAAGATGCGGATTATTCGGCGGGATTGGCTTGGTTCAATGGAAAAAAGATAGCGACTTCTTATCCTTATATATTGGAAAGTTACTTAGCGAAGCACGGCGTAAAATCGGAGATACATGTTATTACCGGATCGGTCGAGGTGGCTCCGGGTATTGGTTTAGCCGATGCTATTTTTGATATTGTCAGTTCAGGTTCCACATTGGTAAGTAACCGCTTGCGAGAAGTGGAGACGGTAATGCAGTCGGAAGCTCTGCTTATTGTGACGCCCGGCTTGGATAGCGAAAAGACGCACACGCTGAATGAACTTCTTTTCCGTATAGATGCGGTGAAAGCAGCCGAAGATAAGAAGTATGTACTGATGAACGTGCCGAAAGTCAAGTTGAAAGATATTTTAGCCGTATTGCCGGGCATGAAAAGTCCTACGGTCATGCCGTTGGCTGAGGCAGATTGGTGTTCTGTGCATACGGTTTTAGACGAACAATGCTTTTGGGAGAGTATCGGAAAATTAAAGGCGTTGGGTGCGGAAGGAATTCTTGTGCTGCCGATAGAGAAAATGATAATTTGAAAGACACATGCAGATCATACAATATCCGAAGACGGAGCAATGGGAAGAAATAGCTAAACGCCCTGCATTTGATACGGAAATACTTTTCGCACAAGTAGAGACCATTCTTAATCGAGTGCGCGTCATTGGCGATGCTGCTCTGTTCGACTACGAACATAAATTTGATAAGGTCGTATTAAAGACGTTGGAAGTAAGCAAGCGCGAGATAGAAGAAGCAATGGTTAGTCGCGAATTGGAAATGGCTATACGGAAAGCACACCATAATATTACAGTCTTTCACACGCAACAACGAGTGACCAAACGTAAGATGCAAACTACCGGAGGCGTTACTTGCTGGCAAAAGTCGGTGGGAATAGAAAAAGTAGGTATTTACGTGCCCGGAGGAACTGCCCCGTTGCTGTCTACGGTGTTGATGTTAGCGGTGCCGGCAAAGATAGCCCAATGCGCGGAAGTCATACTTTGTACGCCGCCCGACCGGATGGGTAACGTACATCCGGCTATTTTGTTCGCGGCGCAGTTGGCCGGCGTCAATCGCGTGTTCAAAGTGGGCGGCGCGCAAGCTATTGCAGCGATGGCTTACGGAACGCAGAGCATCCCTCAGGTTTATAAAATATTTGGGCCAGGAAATCAGTACGTGACGGCGGCTAAACAGCTTGTCGGCTTGCGCGATGTCGCGATTGATATGCCGGCCGGTCCTTCGGAAGTATTGGTAATTGCAGACGCTACCGCTCATCCTGATTTTATTGCGGCAGATTTACTTTCGCAAGCTGAGCATGGTGCTGATAGCCAAGCCGTCTTGGTCACGGATGCACCGAATCTTTTGAAAGCCGTAGCGACAGAAATTGATAAGCAAGTGGAAAAGCTACCGCGCCAATCGCTGGCGAAGAAGTCACTGGAACATTGTAAACTGATCTTAGTGAGCGATATGCAGGAGGCGATAGCTTTTTCTAATTACTACGCACCCGAACACTTGATTATACAAATGGATGATTACGAAGCCATAGAAGAAAAAGTAATCAATGCCGGCTCGGTCTTTTTGGGACATTGGTCACCCGAAAGCGTAGGCGACTATGCTTCGGGCACTAACCACACGCTGCCGACCAATGCCTATGCGCGTATGTATAGCGGAGTCAATGTAGATAGCTTCGTCCGTAAGATTACGTTTCAACATCTCACTCCTGCCGGTCTGGCTAACGCCGGTAAAATCGCCTGTCGATTGGCTGATACGGAGGAGTTGGAGGGGCATAAACGTGCCGTAACGATTCGTATGAAGTCTCAGCATATAAATTTTCGTTGGCAATGAAGTCACTAAAAGAACTAACCCGCGCTAATATCTGGGCGATGAAGCCCTATGCTTCGGCGCGTAACGAATATCACGGTACGGCGTCGGTCTTTTTAGATGCCAACGAGAATCCATATAATAGCCCGCACAATCGGTATCCTGACCCCATGCAATGGGAGTTGAAGCAAGCGTTGGCACGACTGAAAGGAGTAGAACCCGAACAAATCTTTTTAGGAAACGGAAGTGATGAGGCTATTGATCTGCCTATGCGGGCATTTTGTCGGCCTGGGATTGACAACGTAGTGGCTATCGAGCCGACGTATGGTATGTATGCGGTGGCAGCGGCTACTAACGACGTCGCCTATCGCAAGGCATTACTATCTCCTGATTTCCAATTAGAGGCAGATACGGTGTTGAAAGCGACAGATGAAAATACCAAACTGATTTTTCTGTGTTCGCCCAACAATCCGACAGGTAATGATTTATCTCATCGCGAAATAGATACTATTATAGAGAAGTTTGAAGGCTTGGTAATCTTAGATGAAGCGTATTCGGATTTCTCTGCGAAGCCATCATACCTGCGTAAACTTAAACGATATCCGAATCTGATTGTATTACAAACCTTTTCTAAAGCTTGGGGGTCTGCCGGTATTCGCTTGGGAATGGCGTTTGCTTCTCCTGAAATAATTGCGCTGCTGAGTAAAATCAAGTATCCGTATAACATCAACTATCTAACGCAAAAACAAGGATTGGATATGGTGTTTCGGGCGCATGAAATAACGACATGGGTGGAAGCTATTAAGCGGGAACGCGCCAATCTGATGAAAGAAATAGAGCATTTGCCCATCGTTGACAAAGTATATCACTCGGATGCCAATTTCTTTCTGGCGCGCATGGCGAGAGATGCGGAAGACGTCTACAAATATCTGATTGCGGCCGGAATTGTTGTCCGCAATCGGAGCAACGTTGCCTTGTGCAAGGATTGTCTGCGTATCACGGTGGGAAGTCGTATCGAGAATCATTTACTATTGAATGCGCTGAAATCATATCCATGAAAAAAGTTTTGTTTATCGACCGTGACGGTACAATCGTCGTAGAACCTCCTACGGATTATCAACTGGATGCGTTGGAGAAGTTGGAATTTTATCCTCGAGTGATTCGTAATCTTGCTTTTATTCGCGAGAAACTTGATTACGAGTTCGTCATGGTGACCAATCAAGACGGATTGGGTACGGATTCGTTTCCCGAAGAAACGTTCTGGCCGGCTCAACACTTGATATTGAAAACGTTGGCAGGAGAAGGAGTAATGTTCGACGATATATTGATTGACCGGAGTATGCCGTCCGACAACGCACCTACGCGCAAACCGCGAACAGGTATGTTGAAAAAGTATCTGGATAATCCGGAGTACGACTTGGCCGGTAGCTTTGTGATAGGCGACCGATTGACTGACGTTCGACTGGCTAAGAATTTGGGCTGTCGTGCGATCTATTTGGGAGCATCTCCCGAAGAATTGGTCGCCGAAGGCTTGGAAGATTGCTGCGCGTTGATCACAACAGATTGGGACAAGGTCTCGGAATTTCTATTTGCCGGCGAACGGATCGCCACCGTACAGCGAACGACGCAGGAAACCGACATCTTCGTACGACTGAATTTGGACGGGAGCGGAGCATGTGAGGTAAATACCGGTATAGGCTTTTTCAATCATCTACTGGAACAAATCGGAAAACATGCCGGCATCGACTTGACAGTACGTGTGCAAGGAGATTTATACGTGGACGAACATCACACCATCGAGGATACGGCTATCGCCTTGGGCGAGTGTTTGTATCGGGCACTCGGTTCCAAGCGCGGCATCGAACGTTATGGTTTTTGTCTACCTATGGACGATGTCATTTGCACGGTAGCTCTTGATTTCGGCGGGCGGTCGTGGTTGGTGTGGGAAGCCTCGTTTCAGCGGGAGATGGTAGGCGAAATGCCGACAGAGATGTTTATGCATTTTTTCAAGTCGTTCAGCGACGCTGCGAAGATGAATCTTTATATCCATGCCGACGGGCAAAACGAACATCACAAAATAGAAGGTATATTTAAGGCACTGGCTCGTGCCATTCGCATGGCGATTCGTCGTGACGTATATCGTTATGAATTGCCGAGCACTAAGGGCGTGTTGTAACACGGCGGTATCTCGCTAAAATAACTCCGTATCTTCGTAAAATAACTAACCGCGAAAATATATTTTCAAAGTTAGTTGTTCAAATTAGCTCGTAGGAAAATGAATCGTTTGTACATTCTCCGATAATTGCCTATCTTTGCGCGCGAAAAAAACGGAATGGAACAACTGAAACATGAATGTGGTATCGTGCTGATACGCCTGCGTAAACCATTAGAATACTACCAACATAAATATGGGACGTGGATGTACGGGCTAAACAAGCTCTATCTGATGATGGAGAAGCAGCACAATCGCGGACAAGAGGGAGCAGGGATGGCCTGTGTCAAACTTGAAGCTCATGCCGGCGAAGAATATATGTTTCGTGAACGCGCTCTGGGTTCGGGGGCTATTACGGAAATATTCGACAACGTTCATCATCAAATCGCCGCCTATACGTCCGAACAAGTAGCGGATGTCTCATTCGCCAAAACGACTATCCCCTTTGCCGGAGAAGTATACATGGGGCACTTACGATACAGCACGACCGGAAAATCCGGCATGTCTTATGTGCACCCGTTCCTTCGTCGTAACAATTGGCGCGCGAAAAATCTCGCTTTGTGCGGCAATTTCAACATGACTAACGTAGAAGAAATCTTTAAGTATATTACTTCTTTTGGTCAGCACCCGCGTCAATATTCGGACACATATATTATATTGGAGCAAGTAGGTCATCGCCTCGACCGCGAAGCCGAACGTTTGTTTCAACTGTGTGAGAAAGAAGGATTACACGGCACAGACATTACGAATGCGATTGAAGACCGCATGGACATGGCCAATGTATTGAAAACATCCAGTCCGTTGTGGGATGGAGGTTACGTGATCTGCGGAATGACCGGTAGCGGCGAATCTTTTGCCGTTCGCGATCCGTGGGGCATTCGTCCGGCGTTCTACTATGTGGACGAAGAAGTGGCAGTAGTGGCCTCCGAACGTCCGGTAATACAGACGGCACTCAACATAGGTATTGAAGATGTGCGGGAATTGCAGCCGGGTGAATCCATACTATTCAGCAAAGACGGAAGCGTCAGGTTGGCGCAGATCAACGAGCCGAAGCAGGTGCGTAAATGTTCGTTTGAACGTATCTACTTCTCGCGCGGTAGCGATGCGGATATATACGAGGAGCGCAAGGCCTTGGGGAGTAATTTAGTAGAACCGATTCTGAAAGCCGTAGATTACGATATACGTAATACGGTCTTCTCTTTTATCCCGAATACGGCAGAAGTCGCTTTCTTCGGCATGCTTCAAGGCTTGGATTCGTATCTGAATAAGCAAAAAGCCGAACAGATTGCGCAACTAAAAAATAGATCTGATGCCGATGAGAAACTGCAAGAAATACTTTCTATGCGCATCCGCAGTGAGAAAGTGGCTATCAAAGACATCAAACTGCGTACGTTCATTGCCGAAGGAAAGAGCCGAGAAGATTTGGCTGCGCACGTCTACGACGTGACCTACGGAAGTATTGTGCCGCATACGGACAATCTGGTCGTGATAGACGACAGCATCGTGCGCGGAACGACGCTTAAACAAAGTATCATCGGTATTTTGGATCGCTTGAATCCGAAGAAAATAGTGATCGTATCTTCTTCTCCTCAGATCAGATACCCTGATTACTACGGCATAGATATGGCAAGCATGAATGAATTCGCGGCGTTTCGGGCAGCTATTGAGTTGTTGAAGATTCAAGGCCGGCGTGATATTATAGAAGGAGCCTATGCCAAAGCCATCGCCCAGCGGGAATTGCCGTGCGAGGAGATGGTGAACTATGTAAAGGACATATACGCACCGTTTACCGATGAAGAGATTTCTGCACAAATAGCGAAGATGCTTACGCCCGCAGGTACGCGTGCCGTCGTGGAGATTGTCTATCAACCGTTGGAAGGTCTGCACGAAGCATGCCCGAATCATACGGGTGATTGGTATTTTAGCGGCAATTATCCTACACCCGGTGGCGTGAAGCAAGTCAACGAGGCGTTTATCCAATATATAGAACATGTATATCAACTGAACGTATACCGATTGCGTTTTACGGAAGAATCCAATCCGAGTATGCGGTAATCCTTTTCAATAGAGCGAATGAGAAATGTAACTTTACTTCTTGACGACGGCAGCCGTTTCTCCGGCAAGTCGTTTGGCTACGAGAAACCTATCGCAGGCGAGGTGGTGTTTAATACCGCCATGACCGGCTATCCCGAGAGTCTGACAGATCCTTCCTACGCAGGTCAGCTAATGACATTGACGTTTCCGCTCGTCGGAAACTATGGCGTTCCTCCCATGGATGTGGCTCCGAACGGATTGCCGCTATTTACCGAGAGCGAGCGAATACATGCGGAGGCTATTATAGTCAGCGATTATTCGTGGGAATACAGTCATTGGAATGCGAAAGAGAGTTTGTCGGATTGGCTGAAGCGTGAACAAATTCCCGGCGTCACCGGCATCGACACGCGCGAGTTGACGAAAATATTGCGCGA
>JAISIB010000065.1 GCA_031262265.1 Prevotellaceae bacterium | reverse complement strand
AATATATTAAGGAGAAAATAAAATATGCGAGCCGCTAAATACCATGAGCGCGTATGTTATGGCGACAAGTAAAGGGCGGATTCCGTTCCCATATTGAATAGCAGATCGACGATACTAAGGTCGGGTAGAAAGCCATGCCGATGCTCGAATACTTGATAGTAGGGACGGGGAATAAACGAAGGATCGGCTTCGCAAAACGCTTTTTTGGGATGAATGGCTTCGCGAAAATCCGCATTGTCCGTTGATAGATTGGTTTCGTAGGTTTCCGTGCGTGAAAGATGGGGGTGTATATCTATCAAGGAACATACCAATCGGCACAACTCTTCGTTGAAATCCATCAAGAATTCGGTGTGCCGATCATATAGCGTTCGGAAATCGTCCGCATAATACATGAAAAACGGCGTATTCCCGTATGCGCTTTCCAGCGCATTCCAATGTAGACGCCGCCAATGCCCGTGTTCGGAAATTCGGACGTCGCGCATCAGCGTTTTCTGCCCCGTGCGAACGACGGGAATCGTCAATTCGAGCACGCCGGTAGGCGATGCGATTCTGCAACGGTTGCGGTATGTCTGTTTCGTGTAGTGGTCGTACTGTTCGATAACGGCGTTGTCATACCGCGTCAGTTTGGCGTAATAGGATACCGGTGCGAGATAGGCAGACGATAAGTAAACCGTATGCGCCATCAGTTGCCCACCCATTTGAAGAGCCTGTTCCAGCGGATGGCGGATAGGCCGCTTTTATCTCTGTCCATGGATAGGGTAATAAGAAACGGTTGTCCGACGATATGGTCTTCGGGCACGAATCCCCAGAAACGCGAATCGGCCGAGTTGTGCCTGTTGTCGCCCATCATCCAATAGTAATCCATGCGGAACGTATAGCTTTCGGCTTTTTCTCCGTTGATGTAAATGCCGTCGGCACGATGCTCAATCGTATTTCCTTCGTACGCGTGGATACAACGTTCGTACAACGCCAGATTCTCAGGCGTTAGTTGGATAGTCGCCCCTTTTTTAGGTATCCAAATAGGCCCGTAGTTATCAATCGTCCAACCGGTATGGTAGCTGAGCGGGTAGAGGGTGGCACCGAGCGCGTCCATATTCAAATGTTCAATGGAGGTGACCAAATCTTTGCGTGCCAATAGTTTTTCGCGCGCCTCTTTCGTTAGCGGCAGAAAGAATCGCGTGGCGCCCGACTGGTAATGCGCCAAGTCTTCGCGGCTCAGTCCGAGTTCGTTCAGCAAATCATCGGGAATTCGTTTACCGGTAGCTTGTACGGCGTAAAGGAACTCGACGCCGGCAGGCTCTTGCAATTTTTCCCCGTTGACGTACACGTCGCGCTGCCGTATCTGCAAACTGTCGCCCGGCAGTCCCAAACAACGCTTTACGTACGAGTCGCGTCGATCAACAGGCCGCCAAATAACATCGCCGTATATATTCGGCTGCGAGCGAATGATTCCCATCCCTTTTTCGTAGCAGGCTTGGTAGAGCACCTCCTGATCTTCCGGAGACAAGGTCGTTAGTTTGGAGCGGTCGATACCCTGCGATCCCAATTCGTAAGCCATCGAGTAAATGTCCTGTTGCGAGCGGTTGAGCGCCACCGTATCGCCTGCCGGAAAGTTGAAGACGACAATATCGTTAAGCTGTACCTTACGCCAACCTTTGCCACGCTTATAAGCCCATTGAGGACGCTCCAAATACGAACGTCCGCCAAAGATTGGCATTGTATTCTGTGTGAGCGGGAAAGTCAAGGGAGTATTGGGCGTCCGCGGACCGTAAATGGCTTTGTTCACCATTAGATAATCTCCTACCAACAACGATTTTTCCAACGACGACGAAGGAATCTGATAGTGTTGCAGGAAGAAAACATTGAGAAACCCTACGCCGATGGTGGCAAATACGATCGCGTCTACGTAGCTCATAAGCGTACGCAGCGCAGGATTCTTAATATTCTTCCACCAAAGCCAAGGAATCCGATGGGTGATATAGTTGTCGAAAATAAGCGGGAGAAGTAGCAATCCCCACCACCCGCGAATCCAGTAGAGAAACAGTAAATAAACGATCGTAATCACGGAAAATAAAATCCATTCGCGGCGAGTTGCTTTCATGTCGGTTGAGTATTTGTAGAGTGTCATTGATTGTTCAGAAAAGGAAAGAGGTCATTCATGCCCAGCAGTCCGGTATGCGTAGCCGTGTATTCGGCAGCCAACACGGCTCCCAGCGCAAATCCGTCCCGATTCTTGGCGTCGTGCGTTAATACGATACTGTCGGCCTCAGATTCGTAGCGAATGGTATGAATGCCGGGCGTTTCGCCTTCCCGCAAGGAAGTGATGGGTAGTTGCGTATCGCTCGTATAATTTTCCTGCTTGACCCATTCGGTTTTGCGGGATAGTTCGTGTACGATACTTTCAGCTAAGGTGATGGCCGTACCGCTCGGTGCGTCTAACTTATGGATGTGATGAACTTCCGTCATACTGACGTCATAGGAAGGAAAGTCGTTCATCAAGCGAGCCAAGTAGGTATTGACGGCAGAAAACAGCGCGACGCCCAAACTAAAGTTGGACGACCAAAACAGCGTCTTTCCTTCGTCATGGCACAGCCGATGAATCTCGTCACCGTGCTGCTGCATCCAACCCGTACTGCCCGATACTAATTTTACGTCGGCCTCGAACGTACGCAAACAGTTGCCGTAAGCACTTTGCGGGTTGGTAAACTCAATGGCTACGTCGGCCGAGCGAAATGTGGAGGAATTAAAATCTTCCATATTATGGAGGTCTATGACGGAGACTATCTCGTGTCCGCGCCGGCGAGCGATGCGTTCGATTGTCTGCCCCATCTTTCCATATCCTATCAGTGCAATGTTCATTTTTGCAGTCGAAAAAGTTATTTTCGTGTGCAAAGATATATTTTTTCACCGTGAAAAATGAAAAAAGTGTTTGCGGCTGCAACTTTTTGGCGTAACATTGCGTCTAACAATAAAACTAAACATAAAAATTAAAGTTATGAATCGTATTTTACGTATTGTCATGATGACATTGGCCGCCTCGGTCTCATTATTCGGTTGTGCAAGCACCAAACAGGTAACCGATGAAAACGGATACATCAATCGCACTTATCAAGTCGGGTCGTTTGATCGGATCAGTACCTCTACGATTGCGAATATTACTTTCGTTCAATCTACCAACGGCAAAGCTTCGGTGAAGGCTTACGGAGCTGAAGAATTAGTTAATCTTCTGCAAGTATCCACCGTCAACGGGACGCTTGTCATTCAAATGGAGAAGAAAAGAATCAATAACAGTCGTAAAAAGTTAGAAATAACTATCACGGCTCCCCAATTGCAGGGAATTGAAATGAGCGGCGTGGGCAATCTGAAAATAGACGGCTTGGATACGGAGCGTTTGAGCATCGACAACGAAGGCGTCGGCAATCTGTCCGTTTCCGATTTAACGTGCAAAATCATCAATGTGCATTCGGAAGGCGTCGGAAACATTACGCT
>JAISIB010000040.1 GCA_031262265.1 Prevotellaceae bacterium | reverse complement strand
CGATGTCTTTCGGCAACGCAACGTACTTAGCCGACATCTCTTGTGCGCGGCTTTCGCCGAATAGTCGCTGCCCGCATTCGTACGCTTCCTTGATAGCATCCACCGGTTGAAACTTTGACACGGCTACCAGACGTACTCCATCCGGAAGCTCGGCACGCATCCGCTGAAACCTTTCGGTTATTTGCATCGCCTTTCTATTCGTTACTATCTACCTTACGATACGGAAATACATCCATCAACGCCGTTTCCGATACCGCGCCGATCTGATAATCCGCCATCGTTCCTTTCATACCTGCGTCCAATTTCTTCACCGCATCGCGCAAATCGGCAGCCTGCACCAGAATCTGTGTCGTCGACTTCTTCTCTGCTCCGCTTTTCTCATCGAGTGTGATAAAAATCAACTTGCAACGGAACCAACGGTCAGCCGCTTCTTCTTCGCACATGAACAACTCCGAGTAATTGGCACGTTTGATATCCGCCACCGTAAATTCGCCGGATAGATAAGGCTTCATCTCCTCGATAATACGTTTCTCCGCCTCCGTAAAACTAAGTGCGTCCACCAGATAAGGCTCTGTCACCTTCTTATTCATTCCGTTCTCCATCACCTTCTCATAGCGCACTTTGCACTCAAACCAGTTACTCATTTGTATATTCTCCTTTTATATTAATACTGTCTGTCACGACAAAGGTATGGAGTTAATCCCAAAATATCTTTTCCTACTTCCTAAAATTTATATCCTACGAGGAAAATTTATTTTCACGCCCGCATATTTATTTATCTAACCTCGAAAATAAATTTTCTCGGCATCTTGTTTTTACCTACCTTTGAGGTTTCAAAACATTCATGAATCATAGTGTCCGATGAAACCCTCTTTCTTTCTGATCATGCTGTTCCTCTTGTTGGGAATGAACGTCTACGTCATCTATCGTCTGGTGTCTATGTTGCCGCGTATGCTGCCGCTGCGCATCGCCGTGCTGACTCTGTGTACCATAGCGATAGGTAGTTTCTTCCTCAACTTTTTTGCCCGACGAATGTTGTCTCCCGAGTGGAGCGCGTTATTGATGAATGTGGGTTACGCATGGCTGATCGGATCGGTCTACTTCTTTCTGATATTTATCCTACTGGATGTTTGCAGATTGCTACATGTAGCGGGAGTCAACGGGCTACTCTATCGAAACGGTTGGGCTTTTGCAGCTACCGTCGGACTGGTGGCTGCCATTCTTTGGGTAGGAAACATCACGTATCGCCACAAAAAACGAGTAGAACTACAAATGGAACTAACCAAGCCACTGCCTGCACCACTCACCGTCGTCGCATTGAGTGACCTCCACTTAGGCTACAACATCGGAGAAAAGGAGTTAACGGAATGGATAGGCTTGATAAACAAAGAGAAACCGGATATCGTATTGATTGCAGGCGACTTGGTAGACAATGCCGTACAACCACTCGAAGAACAACGGTTGGACAGCGTGCTACGGGGTATCCACGCTAAATACGGAGTATATGCCGCGCCCGGAAATCACGATTATTTTGATCATATTGACAGCGTTACTGCATTTACACGCCGTGCAGGCATTCACATGTTACGAGACGATTCGTATTTGGTAGATAGCTTGTTCTACGTTGTCGGCCGCGAAGACCGCCATTCCCGTCACCGACAATCAGATCTATCTATACTCCTTGACAGTATCGACACCGAAAAACCGATTATCCTGCTTGATCATCAGCCGTATGACTTGGATACATTGCTCGGCAGTGGTGTTGATTTACAAATCTCAGGGCATACGCATGAGGGACAGGTATGGCCGCTCTCGTGGATCGTACGTAACATGTACGAGAAAGCGCACGGTTATCTGCGTAAAGGCGAAACCAATGTCTATGTCAGTTCGGGCATCGGGTTATGGGGTGGCAAATATCGCATCGGTACGCGCTCGGAGTACGTAGTTATTAAAATAAAAGGCGCCGCAAGCGACGCCTCAAAACAATCAAATTAAAAACAGAAATACGTTCACACGCTCGCTTATTCTTTTGGTTCGGCCGGAGCCTCTTCTTCGCGACGCGCTTCCTCATCCAATGCTTTCAGTTTCGTTTGCGCCTCGCTAATGTCCGTTTTCAGCTTTTCCATCTTGCGCTGCACGTCTTGCATCAACGTATTGCCCGACTTCGACGAAGCACTGAGGAATCCCATGTTGTTTTCATAGGTTTGCAGTTCGCTTTTCAGCGTTTCTAAGTTTCGTAACAAACGGTCACGCTCACGCGTTCCTCCTACCTTCTCGCCCACAACCGGCTTGGTTGTCATCAGCCGCTTCTTCGATAAATTCAGATCATGCGTCTCAAACAAATTATCTATCAGTGCTCGATATTGTTTGATAAGGCGTTCTTTCTCTCGGTAAGGCACGTGGCCGATTTCGTTCCATTCGTTCATCAGACTACGTACTTGCGTGGCCAATTCATCCTCGCTCATCGTTTGATCAATTGACTGCAATTGTTCGATAATTGCTTTCTTACGACTCAGATTCTCGTATTCGCCGTCCTTCCCTGATGTTTGTTGTTCCTTGTTCTTCCGTTCAAAGAAATAATCGCAAGCCGTAATAAAGCGTTTCCACAGTGCATTCATCTGACGCTTCTGTATCGGAGCCAATGCTTTCCATTCCTTCTGCAAACGAATGTATGCTTCGGTCGTTTCCTTCCAGTCGGTACTCTCTTTCATGGCTTCGGCCTGCTCGCACAATGCCTTCCGCTTTTCAATACCGACGCTCATATCCGCTTTCAATCCTTTGTAATACTCGGCTTTACGTTTGAAAAAAGCATCGCACGCCTTGCGAAAACGTTCAAACACCTTGCCGTTTTGCCGTTTGGGAGCGTAACCGATCGTTTTCCATTTGTTTTGTAGCGCAATGACTTCTTGCATTTTATCATTCCACGCGCCGAACGTGCTAAGCTGGTCGTATTCGATACTTTCAACTATCTCACAAATGATAACTTTCTGATCATAATTCAACGCCTCCGTATCTTTTTGTTCTTGCACGTATCGGTGGTGACGCTTACTAATAACGGAAGATGCCATTTTGAAGAGCGACAATAATTCTTCGCGCTGGCTTCTCGCAACAGGCCCCGTATCTCGATACTCTTGGTGTAGTTTTTGCAAATGGTGAAAAGCCGACTCGACA
>JAISIB010000029.1 GCA_031262265.1 Prevotellaceae bacterium | reverse complement strand
GGAAGGGCGACAACTGTTGCGCTCGAGCGTGCTGTATCCGCGTTCGCCGGACAGGGCGTTCACTCCGATCGCTTGCTTATATTTGTCCTCGTCGAACGGAATAGCGGCAATCATGGCGCGTTCTTCCGCAGATAATTCTTTTACGTCATTGTAAAAGCCCGGTATGGTTATACGTCCGTTCGCGTCCGTCACTTGCGAAAGCAACGAGCATAGTACGTTGATCGGATTGGCGACTGCTCCGCCGAAATGGCCGGAGTGCAAATCGCGATTAGGACCGGTGATTTCGATCTGCCAATAGGCCAAACCGCGCAATCCCGTGGTGAGCGACGGCAGATCTGCGCTTACCATGCTCGTATCACTCACCAATATGACGTCCGATCGCAACATTTCCTTGTGTTGCTCGCAGAAAGTTTCCAGACTCGGGGAGCCTATTTCTTCTTCTCCTTCGAGAATGAACTTGACGTTATGTCGTAATTGTCCGTTCTTCCACAGATATTCAAACGCTTTCAGTTGAATAAACGCCTGTCCTTTGTCGTCGTCGGCACCGCGTCCCCAGATATGCCCGTCACGTACGACCGGCTCGAAAGGATCCGTGTTCCATCGTTCAATCGGGTCTGCCGGCATGACGTCATAATGCCCGTAAATGAGCACCGTCTTTGCGCTCGGGTCGACAATGCGCTCGGCAAATACGATCGGATTACCCGCAGTGGGCATTATCTCGGCATGTGCTGCACCTGCCGATAGGAGCATATCGCGCCAACATTCTGCGCAACGTTGCATTTCGGGTTTCTTGGTAGGGTCGGCACTGATGCTCGGAATACGAAGTAAGGTGAACAATTCGTCCAATAAGGCCGTTTCGTTCGTTCGGAGGTAGGTTTGAATATTATTCATGTTGTTTCGTTTTATATGTCCCAGTTGAGTGGTACGATCAAGGAGATAAAAATCAAGGAGCGCCAATGCCGTCATCGCTTCCACGATAGGTATGGCGCGCGGAACTACGCAAGGATCGTGTCGCCCGCGCGGTTGTAGCGTCATGTCCTTTCCATCGAGATTGACCGTATGTTGTTCCATCATGATCGTAGGCACCGGTTTGAATCCGATACGGAAGTAAATATCCTGTCCGTTGCTGATACCGCCCTGAATGCCTCCGGAATGATTCGTAGCCGTTGTGATCTGTCCGTCACGATTGTAGAAAACGTCGTTTTGTTCGCTTCCTTTCAGTGTGAGACCCTTGAATCCTAACCCATACTCAAAAGCTTTGGCCGCATTGATGCTGAGCATGGCACTACCCAACACGGCGTGTAGCTTCCCGAATATCGGTTGACCCAATCCGATCGGACAGTTTTTTACGATGCAGGTCACGACGCCTCCGATGGTATCTCCTTCTGCTTGTATCCGACGAATATATTCCTCCATTTCTTGGGCTTTCTGTGCATCGGGACAGCGCACGGGATTGTCGTTGACCGTCTCCAAGTCATACGTGCGGTTCTCGTCCAATTGAATGGCTCCGATTTGCGAAGTATAAGCGACGATCCGGATTCCCAGCGGGTTCAATGCCAATTTTGCCAACGCTCCTCCCACTACGCGCGCAATGGTTTCGCGTGCCGACGAACGACCTCCTCCCCGGTAGTCGCGCACGCCGTATTTGGCGGCGTATGTATAGTCGGCATGAGAAGGCCGGTAGGTGTTTTTAATCAATTCGTAATCATCGCCACATGCCGCCTTGTTGCATACGAAGAAGCCGATCGGCGCACCGGTACTCTTTCCTTCAAAGATACCCGATAGCAATTCCAACCGATCACCCTCGCTACGTGCGGTAGTCAGTGGAGATTGTCCCGGCCGGCGACGGTCTAATTCGGATTGCAAGAAGTCTTCGTCGATCCGGATGCCCGCCGGAAAGCCATCCAATACGCCGCCGATGCCACGACCGTGTGATTCGCCGAAAGTAGTGAGGCGTACGATATTTCCGAAAGAGTTGAACATGTCCGTGATATTAAGAGATAATTTTCGGGCACTAAGGTAGGCATAATTTTCAAACCTTCTGCGTAAAATATCAAAGCCGGAAAATATTTTTTCAAAGCCTCTCGTTTGATTTTCTTACTTGCAAAAATAGACGTACTTTTGCGGGAAATAAATAATACACGATGACCGCACTTTTAGGACAGACATTGTCCGAATTACAAACGCTCGTTGCTACCTTGGGTATGCCGGCTTTCACTGCCAAACAGCTTGCTTCGTGGATTTACGACAAGCATGTGACGACGATCGATGAGATGACGAATATTTCGTTGCGTCATCGCGAACAATTGAAGCAATCGTATGAAGTGGGGCGACGCGTTCCGACGGACGTTCAACGTTCGGCGGACGGTACGGCCAAATACTTGTACGAAATCGGCGAAGGGCGATACGTGGAGGCCGTATATATTCCCGACGGCGAACGGGCGACGCTTTGCGTCTCTTCGCAGATCGGTTGTAAGATGAGCTGCAAATTCTGCTTGACGGGTAAGCAAGGTTTTTCCGGCAATTTGTCTGCCGGAGAGATTATCAACCAAATATCTTCTTTGCCTGAGCGGGATACGCTGACCAACGTCGTTTTCATGGGAATGGGCGAGCCGCTCGACAATCCGGACGCGGTACTGAAAGCATTGGAGATTCTTACGGCACCATACGGGTATGCGTGGAGTCCGAAACGTATTACGGTATCCACGGTGGGCTTGCGGCGGACGCTGCGACGCTTCGCCGAAGAGAGCCAATGCCATCTGGCGATCAGTTTGCACAGTCCGATTGCCATACAGCGCGCCGATCTGGTGCCGGCCGAGAAAGCGTATCCGGCCGAAGAGATGGTGGAATTGCTGCGCGAATACGATTTTAGTCACCAGCGACGCCTTTCTTTCGAGTACATCTTGTTTCGTGGAGTGAATGATACGCCTGCTCATGCCAACGCCTTGGTTCATTTGTTGCGCGGACTGGATTGTCGAGTCAATCTGATTCGCTATCATGCGATCTCCGGCGTGGCATTGGAGAGCACGGACGAAGAGACGGTGATGCGCTTTCGCGACTACCTGACCAAGCACGGATTGTTTTCTACCGTGCGTGCTTCGCGCGGAGAAGATATATTCGCCGCGTGCGGAATGCTGTCGACGGCAGCCTCAACGAGCCGCCGAAATAAAAAATCAACCGAAGAAAAATAATTTATTGCATAAATAGTAAGATGTATCAACTTTAATTTCTAATTTTGGCTGTCAAATAAATACATAACACCTTTATTAAGTATTGCTATGAGTCAGAAACATAAGAAAAACAAAAAGGAAAACGGAGAAAAACGCGTAGAAAAAATTGTAGAATACGTGTTCGTGAGTATGCTTGTGCTTGGTTTGTTGATGGGACTTTTCTTCAGCTTTTATCGCTTTTAGATCCTTCTGATAACTTGGGAGATGGAGATCGAACGCAAGTTTTTAGTGAAAGGCGATTACAAGCGCGAAGCATACAGCTACGCACATATCGTGCAAGGATATATTTGTTCTGATCCAGAGCGGGTCGTTCGTGTGCGTTTGCAAGGCGACGCCGGATTTCTCACCATTAAGGGAGCTACCGATGATACGGGAATGTCACGCTACGAATGGGAGAAAAAACTAACGCAAACGGAGGCGGAAGAACTATTGCAGTTGTGCGAACCACATACGATGATTGAAAAAGTGCGTTACTACGTGATCGGTAACACACATACCTTTGAAGTGGACGAATTTAAGAGAGATAACGAAGGTTTGACGGTTGCTGAGGTAGAATTGCTGTATCCGGACGAAACGATCGACCTGCCTTCGTTCATCGGCAAAGAAATAACGGGCGATTCGCGATATTATAATTCGCAGCTCGCCCGTTATCCGTATAACACGTGGAAACGTTCTTGAATCTTACACTTTCACTTTGATTCGATCGAAGCCTTCTCCGTAGACGCCTATCACGGAACTTTGTGAGATAAAGGCGTCGGGATCTATTTGCTTGACCAAACGGAATATATGTACGGACTGGCTTTTCTTTGCCAGTACGACCAGCACTTTTACCTCGTTTTTACTGTACCACCCCGTGCCGTCGAGTACCGTTACGCCCCTGTGCGTTTCGGTAATGATATGGTCGGCGATGAGTTTATACTCTTTCGAGAAAATGAGAAACTGCACCGATTGCCGCGCACTGTTGATTACCATGTCCAGCACGAAGCTGATAACCAGTAGCGTGACGAAACCGAACACGACCCGCTTCCAATCGTAAAAAACGAAGTAGCATGAAGAAATAATGACGATGTCGCAGTAGAGAATCATGCGTCCGAACGTCACGTCGCGGTATTTGTTGACCACCGCCGCAATGATGTCGGTACCACCGGTGCTTCCGTTGTTGATAAACACGATGCCCAGTCCGATACCGCAAAGCGATGCGCCGAGAATACAAGCCATAAATTCCTGATTCTCGCCGATCACCTTCGTATCTCCTACCATCGTTTGAAAAAGAGACAGGAGAAATGTCAACATAAAGACGGCGTACACCGTACGCATGGAGAATTTCCACCCCAGAATGCGCATGGAAAATGCGAGCAAGATAGCGTTCATGATAAAGTAGCTATATTGCAGAGGGAAACCGGTCGCGTAGTAGATAATTGCGGATATACCTGTCACGCCACCGGTGGTTATTTGATAGGGAAGCAAGAATAGCTCCCAACCCAACGCGTAGCACATCAGTCCGAACGTGATGAAGAGTAAATCTCTGGCGACGGTCAGCGGTTGTACTTTGAGGCTTTTCATAATCAATATACTATGTTTACAATCTTCTTCGGAACGATAATCACTTTCTTCGGTTGTTTGCCTTCGAGCCACTTTTGTGCGCGTTCGTCCGTCAATACGCTCGTTTGGATCGTTTCATTGTCGGCTTCGGCAGGAAATTCCATTTGGTAGCGCGCTTTTCCGTTGAACGAGATCGTATAGTTGACTACGTCTTCTTTGAGATACGCTTCGTTATAAGTCGGCCATTCGGCGTTGCAAACCGATTCTTTGCCGCCCAAAGCCTCCCAAAGCTCTTCGCAAATGTGGGGCGCAAAGGGAGCCAGTACGATGATGAGCGGTTTCAGTATGTCGCGTTTGTGACATTTGAGCGTTTGTAGTTCGTTGACACAAATCATAAAGGCGCTGACCGACGTGTTGAAAGAGAACGTCTCGATGTCGAAAGTTACCTTCTTGATAAGTTTGTGCAAGGCTTTCAATTCTTCTTTCGTCGGTTCGCCGTCGGCAAAGGCGGGTGCGCCGGTCTTATCATAAAAGAGCATCCATAGTTTGCGTATGAAGCGATACACGCCGTCGATACCGTTCGTATCCCAGGGCTTGGACTGCTCCAACGGACCCAGAAACATTTCGTACATACGCAAGGTGTCCGC
>JAISIB010000176.1 GCA_031262265.1 Prevotellaceae bacterium | reverse complement strand
AGTTCCTTTTTGAATGCAGGAATCGTGGTATCTTCGTCTATTACCAACAGTTCTATGCCCGCTATCTCGGCAAAGTCTTCCCAGTACTCGGTCGTCAAATCGTATGAGAACGCCGTGTGATGAGTGCCGCCGGCCAGAATCCATGCGCCGGCGCCTACTTCAAAGTTCGGACGCGGTATCCACAGAGCAGAAGCTACCGGCAACTTGGGTAACGGTTGGGGCTTGATACAATCCACCACGTTGGCTATCAAACGAAAACGGTTGCCCATATCGACAATCGTAGCCGCGACTCCCCTACCCTCTTTGGACGTAAATACCAGACGGGCGGTTTGGCTATCAATCCCGATACTTAGGCGATGAACTTCCAATTTAGGTTGCTCGGCGGCAATGAGCGGGCAAACTTCCAACATGTGCGCTTGCAAGATGGCACTGCGTTCGCCGGAGAAATTAAGCGGATAATCTTCGAGGAACGAACAGCCGTTCGGCAATCCTTGTCCCATAAACCACACGGTGCGGTAGAGCGCAGCCGTTTTCCAGTCGCCCTCGGCGCCGAACCCGTAGCCTTCTGCCATAAGTCGCTGCGTCGCCAAGCCGGGAATCTGGTCGAGCACGCCCAGATCGTCAAAGTTGGTCGTAAACCCCTTTGCACCTTTATCGATTAGTAACCGCCGAATGGCTATCTCGGCACGAGCGGAGTTGCGCACCTTCGCTAAGGCTTCCATATCCAGTTCTATGGCAGCGTCGAAACGGTAGTCCTTTTTATATTGTACGAGCAAGCCATCGATTTCTTCGTCCGTTACATCCATATAGTACGGCGAAAGCTCATTAATGGGGCAGTAGTCTACGTGATAACCCAAGCGTATTTCTGCTTCTACCTTGTCGCCGTCGGTCACCGCCACGTTGTTCATCTGATCGCCAAAGCGGATGATCAGCATATCCTGAGCATCTGCCCACGCCGCAGCCACTCGCATCCATACGGCCAGACGATCCTGTACGGCAGCCTCTTTCCAATAGCCTACAACGACTTTGCGCGGACGACGCATGCGTGCCGTAATGTGTCCGAACTCACGGTCGCCGTGCGCCGACTGGTTGAGATTCATAAAATCCATGTCCATCGTATCCCAAGGAATCTCCTTATTGAACTGCGTGTGCAGATGGCACAACGGTTTCCGTAAGGATTGTAGCCCGTGTATCCACATCTTTGCCGGCGAGAAAGTATGCATCCACGTAATGACGCCCACGCATCGCGCGTCGTTATCGGCTGCTTTCATTATCGCCGTTACTTCTTTCGAGCTGTTAGCCGTTCCTTTATACAACACTCTAATGGGAAGTCGACCGGAAGCGTTCATACTTTTCACCATCTCGTTAGAATGTGCATCAACAGCGACAACTGCATCGCCGCCGTACAGGAGTTGCGCTCCCGTGACGAACCATACTTCAAAATCTTTAAATGCGTCTATCATGATTATATCGTTTAAATTGTTTGGTTACTGCCCGTAATAAGCATCTTTCCCGTGTTTACGATTGAAGTGCTTTTCTATAAGTAGCGGATTCATGGTTGCGTGCGGATTGACGGATATTGTGATGCTCGCTATCTTGGCGATTTCTTCCAGCACAACGGCGTTGTGCACAGCTTCGTCCGCATTGCTTCCCCACACGAACGGCGCGTGATTTTTCACCAACACGCCCGGCGTATGAACGGGATTTAAGCCGACGAAACGCTTCACGATGCTGTTTCCCGTTTCCAATTCGTAGTTTTCCCGCACCTCTGCCTCGCTCATATCGTCCGTACAGGGAATAGCATCATAGAAATAGTCTGCGTGCGTCGTTCCTAAATTAGGCAGATCCCGTCCGGCTTGCGCCCACGCGGTAGCATAGGTAGAGTGCGTATGAACTACGCCGCCTATCTCGGTGAAAGCGCGATACAAAGCCAAGTGTGTAGGCGCATCCGAAGAGGGCTTCAAACGACCTTCGACTATGTTACCCGCCAAATCCAGTACCACCATATCGTCAGCTACCATCTTATCGTACGGCACACCGCTCGGTTTGATCACGACTAAGCCGGAAGCACGATCAATAGCCGATGCATTTCCCCACGTGAATAAGACTAATCCGTGTTTCACCAAAGCTAAATTTGCTTGGAATACTTGTTCTTTGAGCGACTCTAACATATCTACCAAAAGTATATATAGAAAGCGACCGTAATACCTATAATAATTAATGTATGCGTAACGTCCCAAGCGTTCCAACTCTTGCGCGTTTCCAAACGCTGCTCGGCTGTGGACGTACCAAACACCAATCCTTGTATTTTCTCCGCGCTCGGCGCCGGCGTGAACAGGCTGACAAGCACGACGACTATCACGCAGAACAAAAACATCCAACCGCAGAAGAACAACCAATTGTAATCGTAGAACAAGGCCTTGAACCACGTTTGCGCCGCCTCGGGCGTCGTACCGTAATAAACCTTCGCGCCCAAACGCGTCAGTCCGATAATCAATCCGCTAAGGAGTCCCCACATACCGCCTTTGGCCGACGTACGTTTCCAACAGACGCCCAACAAAAATGCCGCCGCGATACCCGGAGCTAATACTGACTGAACGTCTTGCAAATAGAGATAAAGCACATCGCCTACGCTGCGCATGATCGGTATCCACAAGATGCCGAGAACAACAATCACGACGGTGGCCATTTGTCCTATGACTACCAATTTTTTCTCCGTAGTTTGCGGACGGAACTTCTTATAGAAATCTATCGTAAAAAGCATCGACGAGGAATTAAATAGGGAGGCGAGCGAACTCATCAGTGCGGCCAGAATGCCACAAACGACGACGCCTTTCACACCGGCGGGCAATAGTTTGGCAACCAACGTCGGGAATGCGGCATCGGAATTTTGTATGCCGCTATCCAGCAGCGGTAAGAATCCGCCGCCGCTTTTTACGTGCAAACCATAGGCAATCATGCCGGGAATCAGGAAGAGAAATACCGGTAACAGCTTCAAGTAGGCACCGAAGATCGTACCGCGCCGCGATTCCCGCTGATTCTTTCCGGACAAGACACGTTGCA
Source organism: Prevotellaceae bacterium (assembly GCA_031262265.1). Lineage (GTDB taxonomy): Bacteria > Bacteroidota > Bacteroidia > Bacteroidales > Bacteroidaceae > JAISIB01. The sequence continues at coordinate 3,815 of JAISIB010000176.1, read as the reverse complement.
CGATAAATTGGTCGGTACACCAATACCAAAAACCTATGATGGCCGAACCAACTAAAGCTCCCAACCACGGATATTGAGGGTCGGAATTGCTGCGAATGAGTTGCGTCATAGTATCTCCGTGGTCATTGACGACAGCTGCCCCGCAGATACGCATCATTTCGTCCCAGCCGCCCAATTCTTTCAGCCCCAATACCAGAATCACTACCGAGCCGAGCAGCAAAATCGGCGTTTGGAGTACCGAAGTATACAGGACGGATTTCATTCCGCCAAAGATGGTGTAAACGGCCGTAATAAGAACCAAACCGACGGCCGCTATCCAGAAAAAGTCGATACCCCACAATTTTTCGATACCGAAGACTTGTTGAAAGACCAAACCACCGGCGTACACCGTCACGGCTACCTTTGTCAACACGTAACTGATCAACGAAATCAATGAAAGTATGGTACGCGACTGAGGGTTATAGCGGCGTTCCAGAAATTCGGGCATTGTGTAAACCATACTGCGAGAATAGAACGGAACAAACACCCATCCCAACAGCAGAATAATCCATCCTTGAATTTCCCAATGCGCCATGGCCATTCCGCTCGAAGCTCCCGAACCGGCCAGACCGATTAAGTGTTCCGAGCCTATATTCGAAGCAAAAATAGAAGCTCCGATAGCCAACCACGTAGCGTCGCGACCGCCCAGAAAATAGTCCGTCGAATCTTTTTGCTTCTTCATAAGCACCCATACCACGATGGCGATCAGCCCGAGGGCAAAGAATGCAATAACAATCCAGTCTAATGTTTGCATATTATATGATGATGTGAACAGATTATTTCTCTATCGTAAATTTATAGACGCAGCGGCTGTAATATTCTTCGCCGGGTTTCAGAATTACCGACGGCCAAGACGGTTTATTAGGGCTGTCGGGATAATGCTGCGTTTCCAAACAGATGCCGGTGCGCTGTTTATATACAATACCTCGCTTACCGGTCTGCGTACCGTCAAGGAAATTGCCCGTATAAACCTGAATGCCGGGTTCGTTGGTATAGACTTCCAATGCGATGCCGCTCTGCGGACTCACTACCTTAGCCGCCAATTGTCGCTGATTACCTCGTGTGTTGAGCACCCAATTGTGATCGTACCCGTTTCCGTTCTTCAACTGCTCGTAAGCAAACTCGTCAATGTGCGTACCGATGAGCCGAATAGACGTAAAATCCATCGGCGTATCCGCAACGGGTAATATCTCTCCGGTAGTCATATAGGTGCTATCCACCGGCGTGAAGCTGTCGGCATTTATATAGAGACTATCACTCGTAATCGGCTGATCGGCATCGCCGGAAAGGTTGAAATACGAATGATTGGTTAGATTGATGATCGTTTCTGCGTTTGTCGTTGCCTCGTAGCAAATATCTATGGAATTATCTTCCGTCAATCGGTAATACACCGTTGCAAGTACGCGTCCGGGAAAGCCCATATCGCCATCGGGCGACTCCATAATCATGCGCAACTGGGTATCGCTGTCTTGTTCCGCCCGATAAACTTTGTACTGCCAACCTTGCGGGCCGCCGTGCAAGCAGTGTCCGAAATTGTTGGTAGGCAACTGATAGGTTTTCCCACCCAGCGTAAATCGCCCCTGATTGATGCGGTTGGCATAACGACCGACGGCAGCACCGAAATCGCTCGACTCGGTGACATACGATTGTATGTTGTCAAAACCAAGCACCACGTCTTGCATCGCACCGTACTTATCCGGCACCATTACCGACACGATTCGTGCGCCGAAGTTAGTAACGCACACCTCCATACCGGCTTTGTTTTTAAGTGTATATAGGGCGGTCTGCCGACCGTCCACCTCCGTCTGGAAACGAGCGGGGTCAAGCCCTGAAAGGGTCTGGGCGGGTTTCGTGCTACACGAAGCCATTAGGCAGGCAGCCGCTCCGAAAAAGATGAGTAGGCTCTTCATGATACATATATGTTTAAACACGGTGTAAAGATAGACATAAGTACAAAAAAAACGCTACCTTTGCGTGCAATTTTTGAACTAAGTTAGTAAAATAACATACGAGGTTAGTAAAATAAGATACCGCAAAAATAGAATATGTTACTAAGAAAAAACAATACTCACTTAATTTATTTATAAACGAAAGTATTTTATGATCTACTCACACGAAGTTGAACACATGTGTGTTGTGAAAAAAGGACCCAACCACGGTCCCGCTCCCATTCCCGAAGAAGGAAAATGGGTGAAAGCAAAAGAAGTTGTCGATATTTCGGGCTTTACGCACGGTGTCGGCTGGTGCGCGCCTCAACAGGGAGCTTGTAAATTGTCGCTGAACGTCAAAGAAGGCATTATTCAAGAAGCATTGGTAGAAACGATCGGTTGTTCGGGTATGACTCACTCCGCTGCGATGGCTGCCGAGATTCTTCCGGGCAAAACCATCTTGGAAGCGTTGAATACCGACTTGGTATGCGACGCTATCAATACGGCCATGCGTGAACTGTTCCTGCAAATCGTGTACGGACGCACCCAGTCGGCTTTCTCGGAAGGCGGATTGGTGATCGGAGCCGGTCTCGAAGACCTCGGCAAAGGATTGCGCAGTCAAGTAGGTACGCTCTACGGCACGCTACAAAAGGGTGTGCGCTACATGGAAATGGCAGAAGGATACATTAAGACCGTTGCTTTGGACAAAAACGATGAGATTTGCGGCTACGAATTCGTGCATCTGGGCAAATTCATGGATGAAGTGAAAAAAGGAACCGATGCTAACGAAGCGTTGAAGAAGGTAACCGGTACGTACGGACGTTTTACGACCGAGCAGGGAGCCGTTAAACATATCGATCCACGTCAAGAATAATAGAAGGAGGAAAGAACTATGATTAGAGAAGTCAAATTCGAAAGCCAAGATCGTCGCATGAGCCAAATTACGGCTACGCTGAACGCCAACGGTATTAAGAACATCGAAGAAGCGAACGCGATCTGCGAATCCTACGGACTGGATCCTTACAAAACATGCGAAGAAACGCAACCCATCTGCTTCGAAAATGCAAAATGGGCGTATGTAGTGGGTTGTGCCATCGCGCTGAAAAAAAATAGCAAAAACGCGGCCGAAGCTGCCGAAGCCATCGGTATCGGTCTGCAAGCTTTTTGTATCCCCGGCTCGGTAGCCGATGATCGTAAAGTGGGTATCGGACACGGAAATCTGGCCGCCATGTTGCTGCGCGAAGAGACGCAATGTTTCGCATTCCTTGCCGGACACGAATCTTTCGCTGCGGCAGAAGGAGCGATTAAGATCGCAGCCAAAGCAGATAAGGTGCGCAAACAACCGCTACGCGTCATCTTGAACGGACTGGGTAAAGACGCCGCACAAATCATCTCGCGCATCAACGGATTTACCTATGTACAAACGGAATTCAACTACCACACCGGCGAACTGAAAGTCGTACGCGAAATAGCCTATTCGGAAGGTGCACGCGCCAAAGTGAAATGCTACGGAGCCGACGACGTGCGCGAAGGCGTAGCCATCATGTGGAAAGAAGGCGTGGACGTTTCTATCACAGGAAACTCGACTAATCCGACCCGCTTCCAACATCCGGTAGCCGGCACGTACAAAAAAGAACGTATCTCGGCAGGTAAACCGTATTTCTCGGTAGCCTCCGGCGGCGGCACAGGCCGTACGTTGCACCCCGACAATATGGCCGCCGGCCCGGCTTCTTACGGAATGACCGACACTATGGGACGCATGCACTCGGACGCTCAGTTCGCAGGCTCGTCTTCGGTGCCCGCTCACGTAGAAATGATGGGCTTCCTCGGAATCGGTAACAATCCGAT
>JAISIB010000056.1 GCA_031262265.1 Prevotellaceae bacterium | reverse complement strand
TATCTTTTATCTTACTGCCGAGTAGCGACGTGATATTGGCTGATTCCTCCACTATTAAAATGTGTACCGGAGCTTCTTTTGCAAATTTGTTCATACCAAGCCCCGCAGTAGCTCGTCCGATCTTTCGAGCAAGTTCGGGGTCGGTGACGGCAACAAAGTGCCACGGTTGCGCATTGCACGCAGATGGAGCCAGTCGCCCCGCCTCTAAAATGCGTTGCAACTTCTCCGGTTCCACGGGACGGTCGGTATATGCGCGATCGCTCTGGCGGGCACGTACCAAATCAAGGAAAGAAATGCCTGACATCATTCGTTGTTAACAGCCAACAGTCGGCTAATATATTTTCCTATAATATCAAATTCGATATTGACAAATGTTCCGACACGTAGCGTGTGGAAATTGGTATGTTCATACGTGTATGGGATAATAGCTACCTGAAATGTATCTTTCGTTGGGTTTACGACGGTCAGACTGACGCCGTTAACCGTCACCGAGCCTTTATCTACGGTCAAGTAGCCCCTACGCGCCATTGCTGCGTCATAGACATATTGAAACGTGTAATACCAGCTGCCGCCCGCATCTTCTATCAAAATACATTTTGCGGTTTGGTCAACATGCCCTTGAACGATGTGGCCGTCCAGACGACCGTTCATTAGCATACTCCGCTCCACATTTACTTTGTCTCCGACAGTCAGTGCGCCCAAGTTGGAACGATCCAGTGTCTCTTTCATCGCCGTTACCGTGTACGTCGTATCATCTGTGATGCGTACGACCGTCAGGCAAACGCCGTTATGCGAGACGCTTTGATCTATTTTCAGCTCTTTTACGAACGAGCAGGTGAACGTAAAATGCACGTTCTCCTGCTCTTTTTCCATCGCCGTCAGTACGGCAAATTCCTCTACTATGCCCGAAAACATATTCGTTTCAATTAAAATTCAGCATTGTTGGGCGTACGCGGGAAAGGTATTACGTCGCGAATATTGCTCATGCCCGTGACGAAAAGTAACAAGCGTTCGAATCCAAGACCGAATCCCGAATGCGGAGCCGTGCCGAATCGACGCGTATCCATGTACCACCAAATATCTTTCTCGGGCACACCCATCTCGGCCGCGCGACATTTCAACTTTTCATAGTTCTCTTCCCGCTGCGAACCGCCGATGATTTCACCGATCTTCGGGAATAGCACATCCATCGCGCGCACGGTTTTCCCGTCGTCATTCTGTTTCATGTAGAACGACTTAATCTCTTTCGGATAGTCCGTCAATATGACCGGCGCCTTAAAGTGACGTTCCACTAAGTAACGCTCATGTTCCGCAGCCAAATCCGCTCCCCAATAGATGGGAAACTCAAATTTGTGCCCGCCGGTCACGGCTTTCTCCAAGATGGAAACACCTTCGGTATAGGTTAGGCGCACGAACGAATTGTTCAGAACGAATTTCAACCGCTCAATAAGTTCCTTATCTACCATATCGTTGAGGAACTGCAAATCGGCGGCACAATTATCCAATGCCCATTGCAGGCAATATTTGATAAAGTCTTCTGCCAATTGCATATTCTCTTCGATCTCGTTGAAAGCAACTTCCGGTTCAATCATCCAAAACTCGGCCAAGTGGCGCGGCGTATTGGAATTTTCCGCACGGAACGTAGGGCCAAACGTATAGATCGCGCCCAACGCCAAAGCCGCGAGTTCTCCTTCCAATTGTCCCGAAACGGTCAAACTTGCCTGCTTACCAAAGAAATCGTTGCTATAATCAATCTGTCCGTTGTCGTCCTTCGGAAGATCGTATAGGTTCATCGTCGTCACTTGGAACATTTGGCCGGCTCCTTCGCAATCGGAACCGGTAATAATGGGCGTATGAAAATAAAAGAATCCGCGTTCGTGAAAGAAACGGTGAATAGCTATTGCCATGTGGTGACGAATACGAAAGATTGCCCCGAACGTATTGGTACGCGGACGCAAATGCGCCACTTCGCGCAAGAATTCCATACTATGCCCTTTTTTCTGCAAAGGATAGCTATTGTCGCAAGCACCGAGAACTTCTATCTCCGTTGCTTGCACTTCCGCCTTTTGCCCAGACCCTACGGACTCTACCAAGATTCCGTTCACGCTCAGACAAGCACCTGTCGTAATTAACTTGAGCAGTTCTTCATCGAACTTGCCCAAGTCTACTACGATTTGAATATTGTGAATTGTAGAACCATCATTCAATGCTATAAAACTAACTTGCTTGCTCCCTCTTCGAGTGCGCACCCAACCTTTCGCATTGACTGCCGTGCCGAAAGTCTCGGCATTCAGTAAATCGACAACTCTTGTTCTACTTATTTTTTCCATTTGTATTCTCCTTAGATTGTTGCTTCTAATGATTATCGCTCAAAAGCTCCCATCCGCAGGTAGTTCACTTCATTCTCCGTCAAGAAACGCCAATCGCCGCGCTTCAAACCTTTTTTAGTGAGGCCGGCGAAATAGACGCGATCTAAGCGGACAACTTTATACCCGAGCGTTTCAAAGATACGACGGACAACGCGATTTTGTCCCGAGTGAATTTCTATTCCTATCAGGTTACGTTTCACTTCGTCCAGATAACTAATATCATCGGCTTTAATCGTCGTCTCTTCATCCAACTTGACGCCTTCTTTGATTTTATCCATATCCGCTTCCGTCACGTTCTTATCCGTTGTCAGCTGATAGATTTTCTTTTTCAAGTACTTAGGATGCGTCAATTTCGAGGCCAAGTCTCCGTCGTTCGTCAATAGCAGAACGCCTGTCGTGTTACGGTCTAAGCGTCCGACGGGATAGATTCGTTCCGCGCACGCGCCTTTTACGAGATCTAACACCGTTTTGCGGTCTTGCGGATCGTCCGAAGTAGTCACACAATCTTTGGGCTTATTGAGCAACACGTAAACCTTCTTCTCCGTAGCTACAGGATTCTCATGAAATTTCACCTCATCGCTACGTTTTACCTTGGTGCCCAGCTCGGTAACAACCACGCCATTTACCGAAACAACGCCGGCTTGTATAAATTCATCCGCTTCACGGCGCGAGCACACGCCTGCATTGGACAAGAACTTATTCAAACGTACCAATTCGTTCGGATCGTAAACGATTTCCTTGTATTCTACCGGCAGTTTTCCTCTATTATTGGTGGCCATACGCGGCTGCGGCTTCGAGTTCGGGCGTTTAAAACCCATCGGACGATTTCCGCCTTGTTGCGGACGCCCGCCTTGCTGCGGTCTTCCACCGCCATACGCATTGAAACGCGGACGTTGCTGTTGTTGCGGACGATTTCCGTATCCGCCGCCTTGGCGGTCGTAGTCGCCATATCCTTGATAACCGCCACCATAGTTGCCCGGCTGACGATTATAGTGCGGACGCGGTTGTTGCTCTTCGCCCATATTGTTATCGGCGTGCCACGGACGACGCTCTTGTTGCGGTTGCCCCCACGAACGACGTTCTTGCGGCTGTCGCCATTGTTGATTACCTGACTGCTGTCCCCACGAACGATGTTCTTGTCCTTCGTTGTTGTTCCACTGACGTTGCTGCGGATAGGCCGGTCGTTGCGACTGATTGTCGTAACGGTTGTACGATGGCCTTTGTTGTGGACGGTCGTAACGATTATAGCCGCCGTTACCACCTTGCTCGCCGCCGTTCTGATTAAAGCGTGGGCGATACGGACGTTGCTCGTTGTTGTCCTCGTTTCCGTAAGCCGGCCGTTGCGGACGGTCGTAACGATTGTAGGCACCGCCTTGTGCCGGTTCGCTTGAGCTACTCTCTTTCGTAAATCTGGGGCGTTTAGGACGTTCCCCGTACGAGCGATACTGTTGTTGCTCATCCCGAGTGTAATTGTTGGCACGATACGAAGAACGTTTCTCGCTCCAATCGTTACCATAACCGCTTTCGTTGTTCTCACGGTTTGCGTTGTCTTTGTCTACTGGTTCATTCGACCAGGTTTCATTCTCTGTACTCATAGCATCTTAATCATATAAATTATACAATGACCTCCCGGTCGTTATTTATCACACGAATTTTGTATGGTTACTATTTTTTCGTTTACTATCTGCGTGAGATACCTCTATTTCCACGGTGTCTCTACTTCTATCTTATTAAATACCCGTATAGGTATATGGGGTTATCTGCTTTAATTCCTTTTTTACTTGATCACTGACGTTCAATCCGTCGATAAACTCCCGTATGGACGCTTCCGTAATCTTCTGATTGGTGCGCGTCAACGCTTTGAGGGCTTCGTACGGGTTCGGAAATCCCTCGCGCCGCAGAATTGTTTGAATAGCTTCCGCTACTACGCTCCAGCAATTATCCAAATCGGCACGGATGGCCGTTTCATTCAGCAACAACTTATTCAGTCCTTTCAATAGACTATGCAAAGCTATCAACGTATGTCCCATCGGCACGCCTACGTTCCTCAGTACGGTCGAGTCCGTCAGGTCTCGCTGCAAGCGCGATATGGGTAATTTGGCAGATATATGTTTCAAAATGGCATTGGCCATACCCAAATTTCCTTCGGCATTCTCGAAATCGATCGGGTTCACTTTGTGCGGCATCGCACTCGAACCCACCTCGCCCGCTTTGATTTGCTGCTTGAAATATTCCATAGAGATATACTGCCAGAAATCGCGCGCCATATCTATCAGAATGATATTTATTCGTTTTAGCGCGTCAAATATAGCAGCGATACCGTCATAATTGGAAATTTGCGTCGTATATTGTTCGCGTTCCAAGCCCAGCTTTTCGGTTACGAAACGATTGCCGAACGTTTTCCAATCTATGTTAGGATAAGCTACGTGGTGCGCGTTGAAATTACCGGTTGCCCCGCCAAACTTAGCCCGAGCAGGTAGCATTTTCAGCGCGTCCAATTGGTTGTTGAGCCTATACACGAATACCATAATTTCCTTGCCCAGACGCGTCGGAGACGCCGGTTGTCCGTGTGTCTTAGCCAACATCGGCACGGACGACCAAGCTTCCGCATCGTTGTGCAGACGCGCGATCAACTGCTCCATCAGTGGATAATATACTTCCGTCAGTGCGTCTTTCAACGACAACGGAACAGACGTATTGTTAATGTCTTGTGAAGTCAAGCCAAAGTGCACAAATTCTTTGCACGCTTCTATGCCCAATCTATCGAATTGCTCCTTGATATAATATTCGACCGCCTTGACGTCATGATTGGTCACGCTTTCTATTTCCTTGATTCTCGTGGCGTCAGCCTCGGAGAAATCGCGATAGATACTCCGCATTGTTTCAAAACGATCGGCAGATATGCCCGAAAGTTGAGGCAATGGCAACTCACATAACGCAATAAAGTATTCGATCTCCACCTGCACGCGATATTTCATCAGTGCATATTCGGAAAAGTAAGTAGCCAAGTCCTCACATTTCGACCGGTAACGTCCGTCAATAGGCGAAACTGCCGTGAGCATAGTCAGGTTCATATAGTCCTTCCTCGTAATGGATTGTAAAATAGGTTGCAAAAATACATCTTATTTCGGAGAATGTATCAACAAACGTGTTTTTTCCACTAAAAAAGGAGGATACACATCTTACGACGCATATCCTCCCCGTTATTTTACCTGTTTTCAAAAACTAAAACGTGAAACGACTTACTTGATCTCAATCAATCGCTCGCTCTTCCTCGTTTCGCTCTCGGTCTCCTTCGGAATGGTAATCGTCAATACGCCATGTTCCATTTTGGCGGAAACTTTGTCCTTTTTCACGTTGTCCGGCAAAATCAACGTCTGCTGGAACTTCGAGTACGAGAACTCACGGCGCAAATAACGCCCTTCCTTCTTGTCTTTCTTATCGTCAGACTTCGTATCCGCCTGCTTTTCCATACTAATAACCAAGTTCTCGTTTTCATCAATGCGAATATTAAAATCACTCTTGGTCATTCCCGGAGCCGCTACCTCTACTATAAATTCTTTTTCACTCTCTATCACGTTGATAGACGGGGACGTAATGTTGGTTTTCTCAACCCAATTGTTGTCGAAGAAATCATTAAAGAAACTCGGCAACCACGTTTGTGACCTTCTTACCGGCATCATCATAATTGTAATCTCCTATATTTTAAGTTAGACATTTACTATTCGCCTAACTATGTGCAAACGCCGTACCAACCTCCGCTTTGCGTCAATTCGGCAGTTTTCGAGATTATTTAGCTGGTTTTATATGACTTTTTGGCAAGTAAGTAATGGAAACAACACGGTATGTGCGCGAATTTTCCTCGTAAGTTAGTAGATTTTCCTCGTAAGTTGTTGCAACAAGCGGGTTAGATTCTTCGCACTTATGGCCACTGTAAATTAAATATCACCAATATAGTACTTTCTTCTCCGAATATGGTAGAAACAAATGAATTTCCTATGGTGGCGATAGGAGCGGGAAGACCAACCGCTTTGTCATCCACAAAAACAGATTGCTTCGTCCGTTTGTTATAATAGAAAGAATATAGCTTACCATTATATTGATAATTAAGATGGAGTACTTCCGGCGTCTCTAAATACTGGGGAAATAACACATAATCCTTCCTTGACATCTCCGATAGGGCTTGTATCACATCGGGCTGTTTATCCAGAAAATCCTCATTAGGCCAATGTACACCATAATCCAATAGATAACGCTGTTGTATTTTACCGTCTGCTATCTGATAGATACGATTACTCACGGAAGGCATATATAAAATCGTGTCACCGACATATTTTTGGAGAGGATTGTATGGAGTAATCGTAATACCTTTTACATAGTCCGGCCTAGGAAGCATCTCTTGTTCGATTTTTCCCTCCATGTCTGCTATACCAATATATTTATACGGAGCATCTCCCTTATTACCATTACCACGATCCAACACGATACGATTGTCTTTCGAGAGTATGAATCTATTGATATAGTCCTTAAAATCAATATCGGATATAAAGTTACCGATGGAATCATATCGCAATATTCTCATACCATCCAATATCATTAAACCGGAACCATCCGCTTGTAGGTCAAATGTTTTAGCGTATGCATATTCACCCGGGCCATTTCCTAACTTTCGAATGACTTGTTTTAGTTTACCCGTATATCTATCATATATAAATATAGCTTTTGTATATTGAATATCCAGTATATACATATATTGTCCACTCACTATCAATTTTGAAATGTGTCCAAGCGGATATTCCTCGGACATTTCAAGGTGTAACATTTCCATACTTATCATATTCTCAAATTTCAATGCACTCTTTGCATTGACGTCAACTTTGATAGTTAAACCGCCATCTACGGGTGGCTCGTTTTGCTTATCCGCACAAGCTATCAGTGCAAAAGAAAACAATACCGGAATTAGAAGTTGAGATTTCATAATTTAAATATTAGAGTTATTTGATACTAAAAATAAGATTCGTTATAGTTAATTATAATCATCCGAAAGCAAGGTCAAGCCTCTCGAACGCTACAAAGATGAAAAGAAAATTGTAAAAGAAAAATTGTATTAGCAAAAGAAATCTACGAAAACTAAATATTTAACACTTTTGCAAGAAAAATGGGTACTTTTTTTTAAGGGAAAAAGACGAGAAAAGAGCATGTTGTCGAACGGAATCGGTCGACTGCGAACACAAGCGGCTTTGATAGAAAAATAAGCGAGTCAGTTATTTAAACAAGCGAGTAAGATATTTTCATATCTTCGTAAGTTATGGAGACCACATTTAGGGGGCGATTTAGTAGCAACACCCTGCGATTAACAAGCCTTTCATTTATTCATTAGAGCAACTTCTTTAATTCATCCACATCGGGGAGTGCCTTACGGAAACGTTCAGGCATATCTTCTTTGGTGTGGTATGTGGCAACGCCCATAGGCTTGGTGTAATCGCGGACGGCATATTCGACAAAAGACTTGTCGGCATCCTTACAAAGAACGATACCTATGGATGGGTTCTCGTGTGGTTTACGGACAAAGTCGTCCAAAGTTTGCAGATATATGTTCAATTGTCCTAAGTAGACGGGTTTGAATGCGCCAGCCTTCAATTCTACGGCCACCAGCGCGTTCAGTTCGCGATTGAAGAATAATAAGTCAATAAACATCTCGTGCCCATGTGTTTCTAAGCGATATTGGTTACCAATAAAGCTGAAATCTTGTCCAAAAGTCATAATGAACTGCTTGATATTGGATACGATGCCATTCTCTACAATACGTTCGTCTATATCTTTGTCTCGTTCGCCCAATGGTTCAACGTTGATGAAGTCGAGCAAATATTCGTCTTTGAACATCGCAATGGCTTTCAACGCATCTCGACTATCCGGCAAAGTCTGAGCAAAGTTGTTGGGCATTTGTCCTTGGTGGTGGAAATCGCCTGCACGAAGGCGATCGCGCAGCATATATTTACTCCAACGATTGATAAAGGCTTGGTGGATATAAAAAATGCGCTCATCTATGGTTTTTACCTTTGTAATAATTTCTATGTGATGAGAAAAACTGATACCCAAGAATTCATCTATGGACAAATCGGCCGCCATTGGCTGCCGATTTATAGTTAGGAGAGAAGAATAGTCTATATCTACTTGATTTTTAGAGGCTCTCAAATCGGCAGCCAATGGCTGCCGATTTAGAAACAAGCTCCATTCTTCGTAGAATGTACGCATATTTTTTATGTTCCTAACCGAGAATCCTCTCAAACCCGGCAATTCTTTCTGTAATTGTTCGCTAATGGCTTCTATCGCTCCCGTTCCCCAATCCCTCTCGCGAGAATTTAAAGACACATAACGACCAATGCCGTAATATAAGGAAAGTTGTTCGCGATTCACTGACTTAGCTGCCTCGTATTGACTACTTAATATAGCTGATTTGATAGCTTGAACCGCTAATTTATAGTTTACTGGTTTTTCACTCATTATTTATTTCCTCCATTTTTGACTTCATTCATAGATCCCCTAATTTCTCCGATATAACAATAATTATTCTACCAAGATATTCAGCGGAAAAGTTTCCCGTCCAGCCAACGCTGCAAATATCGGTTGACGTACGTGTTCAGAACTGCGCATCCGATGCCGACGGCAGCCCCTGCCAGTACGTCCGTTGTGTAGTGTACGCCTTTGTTCAAACGCGAAAAACCGACCGACCCCGCCCATAAGGCCGACGGGACTATGACATACCACTTGGGATAACGCAAGGAAAGCGACGCAGCCAGTGCAAAAGCCGTCGCCGCGTGCGTGGAAGGAAATGAAGGACTATTCTCCAATCCGCTCGGTCGTATGTCGGGATATTTATCATAGGGACGGCGGCGGTCGAACACGTATTTCATGCCGTAAGTCAAGGCGGCGGCTTCGATGACGGACGAACCGACGTAAACTGCATCGTACAACAACGTGCGATTGCCTTTCCATACGGCCACAGCCGCCATGGCTACTGGCACACCGACCGCCACGAAAGGCGTAGTGCTTGAAACGATGTTACTATACGAGCGCGGGAATCCGCTATCCCAGCCGTTGATTAGCCTCAGCGTATGGATGTCCCAGTTTTGCGCCCCCGCTACTGTCGACAAGGCTATCAGTAAAGAAAATATAAACGTACGTACGGTCATTTTTCGAGTTTTTACCGTCCAAAGGTACGTATTCGTCGGAAATATCCTACCTTTGTCGCGATAATTCATAGAGGGGTGCCCCAATATCACGGGCTGAGATCATACCCATTTTACCTGATCCGGGTAGTGCCGGCGTAGGGAATATAGAAAAGTGCCCCTTTTCTGTCGTACTTAAAATTTATTGTATGAAAAGACAACGAGTTGCCATGCTTGCGAGCATGGGATGTTTGGCTTTTGCGGTATGGGCGCAAGACGCGCCCGACAGTTTGCGTACCATCGAGTTGAAGACGGTAGAAATCGTAGCCGCGCGGGCTGACGCGCGTACGCCTATCGCCTATACCGATCTGGACAAAGTGCAAATAGAGCGTCAGAACTTCGGACAAGACATTCCGTTCCTGCTCTCCGGCACGCCATCGGTTATCACGACGTCCGATGCCGGCACGGGAATCGGGTACACCAGTATTCGCGTGCGCGGTACCGATCCTACGCGCATCAACGTAACGGCCAACGGCATACCGCTAAATGATGCGGAGAGTCATAGCATATATTGGGTAAATACGCCCGACTTGGCCTCATCTCTGAGCGATATTCAAATACAACGCGGCGTGGGTACGTCAACAAACGGAGCGGGCGCATTCGGCGCAAGCGTTCATATCCGTACCGAAGGCATTCCGGCCACGCCCTTTGCCGAAGCGAGTGGTTCGTACGGGTCTTTCAACACACACAAGGAGACTATCAAGACCGGCACAGGTCTTCTTCACGACCGCTGGGGCGTAGAGATGCGTTTGTCTAATATCGGGAGCGACGGCTACCGCGACCGCGCATGGGCAGACCTACAATCGTATTTCGTACAAGCCGGATACTACGGCGATCAAAGTACGTTAAAGTTACTTGTCTTCGGCGGACAAGAAAAAACGTATCACGCGTGGGACGGCATCAGCCAAGAAATGCTAACCACGAACCGCCGCTACAATCCGAACGGGTTGATTGACGGCAGTACGTTCTATGATAATCAAATCGATCTCTATCGTCAAACCCATTATCAGGCATTGTATAATCACCGCTTCTCATCCGTTTGGCAATTGAACGTCGCTCTACATTATACCGACGGATCCGGTTACTACGAGGAATATAAACGCAATCGCACGCTGGTGGAATACGGTTTGAAGCCCTTTATGAACGGCGACACGGAAACGACAAAAAGCGATCTCGTGCGTCGCAAATCGGTAGACAGCGGTTTCGGCGGCGCATTATTCTCTCTCCGCTACGGGCAAGGTCGTATCGAAGCGACCGCAGGCGGCGGTGTCAATCGTTATTCCAACGACCACTACGGACAAGTGGCTTGGATCAAAAATTATATAGGTAGTCTGTTGCCCGCACAAGAGTATTACCGCAACGTAGGCCGAAAGACGGAAGCCAACGTCTACGGACGCGTACAATATCAAGTGGCACCAGACGTACTGAGTGCCTATCTCGACCTGCAATACCGCCACATTCGTTATACGATCGACGGTGCCAACGACAAATGGGACTGGACAGCTACGCCCGAACACTTGCAAACACTGGCCATTGACGAACCTTTCGGCTTTTTCAACCCAAAAACAGGACTGTTCTGGCAAATCAATGCGCATCACTCGGCCTATGCGTCATTGGCGACGGCCGGTAAAGAACCGACCCGTAACAATTATACCGACGGGCTGCTTTCGGAACACCCGCGCCCCGAATACTTGTACGATTATGAAGCCGGCTACGCATTTCGGAGCAAAAGGTTCACTTTCGGCGTGAACTTCTATTACATGCACTACAAAGACCAATTGGTATTAAACGGTAAGTTAAATGAAATCGGCGAGCCGATGGCAGAAAATGTTCCGAAGAGTTTTCGTGCGGGCATTGAGCTGACGGCCGGATGGCAACCGCTCCCGTCGCTCCGCTGGGATGTAAATGCCACT
This sequence comes from Prevotellaceae bacterium, assembly GCA_031262265.1. Lineage (GTDB taxonomy): Bacteria > Bacteroidota > Bacteroidia > Bacteroidales > Bacteroidaceae > JAISIB01. The sequence goes on along the minus strand of JAISIB010000056.1, from coordinate 11,416 downwards.
TGGAGCCGCAATCGTATCCTCGACTATACGCAATATGGTTACGAGACAGAGAGATATATCGGCGACGTGCCTATCTCCTTCTCACCGTCGTTGACCGCCGGATCACTTTTGCGCTTTAATCTGAGCAGATGGAACGCATCTCTGCAAAGCCGCTACGTCAGTCGTCAATATATGGACAATACCGGAAACGAAGATTGTACGCTGAACGCCTATTTTGTCCATGATTTGCATGCAGACTATACCTTTCGGCACGTAACGGTCGGCGCGACGGTGTACAATCTCCTGAACGAAATGTACGAAACGAACGGCTACGTGGCCGACGGAACTCCCTATTTCTATCCGATGGCAGGTGCCAACGTATTGTTTAACTTAACCGTTTCTTTCTGATATGGACATGGAAATAATCGGTGCCATCGTAGGATTACTTTACTTATGGTTGGAATATCGTGCCAGTATCTTTCTATGGATTGCAGGTATGATCATGCCGGCAATCTACGTGGTCGTATTCTATGAAGCCGGATTGTACGCTGACACGGCCATCAACGTCTACTATCTCGCTGCCGGCATGTATGGATGGTGGATGTGGTTGCGCGGACGAAGCAGCTCCGAAGAACAACCTATTGTCCATACGCCGCTCCGTCAGGCACCTGCACTCGCCGCCACCTTTCTCGGTTCCTTTTTACTCATAGGAATACTACTTGGCTATACCGATAGTGACGTTGTCTGGTGGGATAGCTTGACGACTGCGTTAAGTATCGTCGCCATGTGGATGCTTGCGCGCAAACAAGCCGAGCAATGGTTGGTTTGGATCGTAGCCGACGCCGTTTACGTGGCTCTTTATCTTTATAAGGGACTGGAAGCGACGGCCGTTCTCTATGCGTTGTACACGGTAATAGCTATCTTCGGCTACCGAAAATGGTTGAAAGAAATAAAACGAACGATATGAAATATTTTACCTTACCCACTACTTCCGATACGCCCGAAGCCGTCGTGCTCGGCGCAGGCAATTATCCGCAGCACGCACTGCCGTTAGCGTCACTACATCGGTGTCCGTTCGTCGTTTGCTGTGACGGAGCGGCAGATGATTACTCGAACCGGCAAGGAGCGACGCCCATCGCTATCGTAGGCGACGGCGATTCACTCTCCGAAACGGCACGAACCCGATTTCCCGACCGCTTATTTTTAGATCCGACCGACCAAGAGACAAATGATCAGACCAAAGGCGTACGATACTGCTTGGCGCAGGGAAAAACAAGCATTACGATACTCGGCGCAACCGGCAAACGCGAAGACCATACGTTAGGTAATATCAGTTTGCTCATGGAATACATGAACCAAGGAGTTGATGTTCGAATGATCACCGACTATGGCGTGTTCACGCCCGCATCCGGCGATGCGACATTCCAATGTTATCCCCGCATGCAGGTTTCCCTATTCAATTTCGGAGCCATCCATTTACACGGAGAAGGACTCTCCTATCCATTGCGTCCGTTCAACAATTGGTGGCAAGGTACATTGAACGAAGCAACGGGCGACCAATTCGTCGTACATGCGACAGGAAAATATTTAGTGTACAGGGCTTGGGATTATCCGACGGCCTCACGCAACGGAACGAAGCGATAGCCACGCCGTTGCAAGGTCTCGATGAGGCGATCCAAGTATCCGTCGTAAAATTTATCGGTGCGCGCTTCATCCGTTCCCAAGTGAATAAGGAGAATATAGCCGTTCATGCCTCTTTCCGCTTCGAGGCGCATCACATGGTCAAAGATTCGTTGACTCGAATAGTAGTTTTTCATTTCGGGCGTCGTATAATCTCCGTTGGTGAGCGTACCTCCGGTATAGTTCACCAGTCGTAATCCCATTTCGGCAGTCCACGCGGAGATGCTGTCATTGTAGTACTCATAGGGAGGTACGAACAGCGGTGCATCAGCTTTGGAGATACCGAATTCCGCCAGTTGCGCATAACTCTTTTCCAAGTCTCTCATAAATTCATCCTTCGTGACAAGTGTTCGTTGGCGGTCGTCCCACGAACAATACAGCAGATGTCCGTAGCTGTGCGAACCCACGTAATGGCCTTCGGTACGCAAACGTTTCACGATGTCGGGAAACAAGTGAAAGAACTCACCTGTAAAGAAAAAGCTACCTTTAATGTTGTGACGTTTCAGCGTATTGATAATGGTCGCCGCTCCATCGGCTCGGTCGGCAGCCGTGAAGATTAGGCTGATTTGCGGGCGCACGGTATCCGTACGCACGATACCTCCGTATTCGTACACATTGCGATCCGGTCGGGCACAACTTGCCGATAGCAAGCAGCCTATAAATAGCGACAGCAAGTATTTCATCGTTCGTGTGTCTGTTAAGAGGTAACAAAAGTAGCAACAAAAATCGAATATCGCACGGCGGGCAACGGAAAAAACCTACCTTTGTCCGCGAATTTTGCTTCGGAGAAAGTCCAATAACATACGAGGATAATCAAATAACTGACGAAGAAAATCGGACAACTGACGAGGAAAATCAACTATCAAACGAGCATAATATAAACAAATACGAGGTTATTCGAAAATGATTACGATTGAACAAATTAAAGACGTGAAAGAGCGCGTAGGTGCGCTGAGGAGGTATCTTTGACGTCGACGGAAAGAAAATTCAAGTAGAAGAAGAGCAACTGAGGACACAGGCTCCGGGATTTTGGGACGACCAAAAGCAAGCGGAAGCCCAGATGAAATTAGTAAAAGGCTTGCAGAAATGGATCGACGGATACGAGGAAGTGAAAACACTGACCGACGAAGCCGAATTAGCCTTTGACTTCTGGAAAGACGAACTTGTCAGCGAATCCGAATTGGAGGAAGCTTTTCAAAAAGCAAAGGATGCCGTCGAACAATTGGAGTTGACCAATATGCTACAACAAGAAGCCGACTCGATGAGCTGCGTGCTAAAAATCAATTCGGGAGCCGGTGGTACGGAAAGTCAGGATTGGGCTTCGATGCTGATGCGTATGTATTTGCGTTATGCCGAAGATCACGGCTACCGAACAGCCGTTGCGAACATACAGGAAGGAGACGATGCCGGCATCAAAAGTTGCACGATAGAAATCGAAGGCGACTATGCCTACGGATACCTGAAAAGCGAAAACGGCGTGCATCGCTTAGTGCGCGTATCGCCTTACAACGCACAAGGAAAGCGTATGACCTCGTTCGCATCGGTATTCGTGACGCCATTGGTGGACGATACTATCGAAATAAATATATTGCCTGCGTGCATTTCGTGGGATACTTTTCGGTCGGGCGGCGCAGGCGGACAAAACGTCAACAAGGTGGAGTCCGGCGTGCGGCTTCGTTATCAATACAAAGACCCCTATACCGGTGAAGAAGAAGAGATCTTGATAGAAAACACCGAGACGCGAGACCAACCGAAGAACCGCGAAAACGCATTGCGTCAGTTGCGCTCCATCCTATACAATAAGGAATTGCAACATCGAATGGAAGAACAAGCCAAAGTGGAGGCGGGAAAGAAAAAAATCGAGTGGGGTTCGCAAATTCGCAGCTACGTATTCGACGACCGCCGCGTGAAAGATCATCGGACAAACTACCAAACATCAGACGTGAACGGGGTGATGGACGGGAAATTAGACGGTTTCATCAAAGCTTACCTCATGGAATTCGGCGGTAACGCCAATGAGTAAACGACAAAGTCGGAAACGAAAATATCCGCGTATCAAAATCAATTATGATACGCGGATATTTTATTTATCGAGTCAATCGTTCGACGAAGAATCTTATTGAAGCAACTCGGCTACCCGCTGCGACATCGCGTCGGCACGCAAACCGCGTACTACGACCGTCCCCGCGGGATCGAACAGTATCAAATGCGGAATAGAACGAACGCCATAGACACGAACGGCTTCCGAGTTCCAATATTTCAGGTCGGACATCTGCGGCCACGTAATGTTTAGCTCCTTAATACCGTTCCTCCATGCTTCCAGCCCGCCTTCGGAAATCGGACGGTCAAAAGAAATTCCGACAATCTCAAAGTTCTTTCCGGCGTACTTCTTATATAGTTCTACCAACTTAGGCGTTTCTACGCGGCACGGGGCACACCAACTCGCCCAGAAATCCACCAATACATATTTCCCCTTACCTACGTAATCGGACAAGCGTATGCTATTTCCCTCCGGCGTTTGCATAGTCAAATCAATAAAGGGCTTACCTTCACCGGTGGCTTCCAACGTAGCGGTATTCGCGCTTTCTTGATCAATAGCCGCCTTCAATTGAACGAGAAACGAGTCGGATTGCAAATTATCCGGTATTTCATCCGTCAATACGGCCAAATCCGACAACGAGAACGCACGATAATATTGTTGCAACAAAAGCAAACCCAACGGCGTTCCTATGTTCTTGCGCACAGCAGAACGGATGATACCCAATGCTTCTTCGTTGATAGACTCGCGCTCGCTTTCCGTCGCAGTAGCATAACGTTGCTCACACTCGTTGAAACGGTTGCGAAAATCCTGATAGGCATTGTTAAGCGGCGTACCTGTGATACGGCTGAAACGAGCCAGCTCCACCTCGATACTTCCTCGTTCAAGCAACAAAAAATCCATGAGTTGCCCTTGCGCAGCCGACAACAGTGCGGGAACAATCGTGTCGGTCTCACCGGTAAACGTGAATGTACCGTCTAAAACAATTGCCGTTCCGATCGTCTCCGGCATGCCGTCAATGACTTTCGATAAGAATACCGTATCCCCATCGGACGCGCCTTCCACCGTGCCGCCAATGACATAACTACCTTTCTGGACGCCACAAGCGACAAAGGCAAAGATCAGCGTCAGCACGCATAAAAAATTCTTCATGTAGTGGGAGAATGTTTAATTTACTTCAAAAGTTCTTCTATCTTGGCCGTAGCTTTGTCTGCGCTCAGACCGCGTTCCATAATCACGCCGTCCGGGCCTACGAGCATCAGGTGGGGAATACTGCTCACGGCGTATACCGTCGCTCCCTCCGAATCCCAGTATTTCAAGTCGGACATTTGCGGCCACGTGATACCCAAATCTACGATTCCCTTCTTCCATGCTTCCAATCCGCCATTGGCTTCGGGACGGTCGAAAGAGATTCCGACGATTTCGAACTTATCTCCTTTGTATTTCTTATACAGAGCCACCAACTTCGGCGTTTCTTCGCGACAGGGCGGGCACCAACTTGCCCAGAAATCAACCAATACGTATTTTCCTTTGCCCAGATAGTCGGACAACTTTATTTCATTGCCTTCCGGCGTCTTCATTACGAGGTCTGTGAAAGGTTTTCCGACAGCGGTCTTTTCCGCTTCTTTCACTTTCTCTTTCAGTTGTACCATGTACGGCTCTGCTTGCAAAGAAATCGGTAGACGTTCTATGTACGCGCCTATTTCCGGATAAGGCAAGTAATAGAAGTTATTGCGTAAAATCATATATCCGACAGGCGTAGCGATATACTTTTCCAACTCTTCGCGCAGGAGGTCGGCCATAGCTTCTTCCGTTTCTATTTCGGCGGTTTTCTCGTTAAACGCCCCGTATGCCTCATTCATCGGCGTTCCCGTGATTTTCGAAGTTCTTCCGAGCGTAGCGATAATAGTCCCCGGTTCGACGATAATACCCGTCGTGATTTTTGCTTTTGGTGCTACCAAATAACGCACTAAGGCTTCGTCGCCAGGCAATTGACCCGACAAAACGAACGTACCGCCGGCAATCATCGCGCTATCCAAGTAGTTGTACTGTCTACCTACTCGTTCGGCTAAATATACTACGTCGCCGTCCGCACCGCTCTCAACAGTTCCTTTAATATCATAGCCTTTTGTTCCGCCACCACAGGCAGCCATCAGCATAGCAACAGCCATGGTGCAAATAAATAACCCCTTTTTCATACTTAAATCCCTTATTTTTAATGTTATTTGCGGGCAAAGATACAATTATAAAGTAAAAGTCGTACTTTTGTGGCTTAAAACATTAAAAGTTTGTCTTTGGAAAACATAATGCAAACGGAGAATTACATTATAGAAATAAACCAAATCACAAAAGTCTTTGGAGAAAAGACTGTTTTGGACGACATTAGCTTGAAGATTAAACGGGGAGAATTCGTAACGATCCTCGGTCCTTCCGGCTGCGGGAAGACTACTTTGCTGCGGCTCATCGCCGGTTTCCATGCGCCGACCGCAGGAAATATCAGTATCAACGGCGAAGATATTACGCTCGTACCTCCTCACAAGCGTCCGGTCAATACCGTATTTCAGCGGTACGCTCTTTTTCCTCATCTGAACGTATATGACAACATCGCATTCGGATTGAAGCTGAAGAAACTCACCAAGCAACAGATTGACCGTAAGATAAAAGCCTCACTCCGTATGGTAGGAATGATAGATTATGAGGATAGGGACGTAGATTCCCTCTCCGGTGGTCAACAACAGCGAGTAGCTATCGCCCGCGCCATAGTTAACGAGCCGGAAATGCTCTTGCTGGACGAACCTTTGGCCGCTCTTGACCTGAAAATGCGCAAAGATATGCAACTCGAATTAAAAGAGATGCACAAAAACCTCGGTATTACTTTCGTGTACGTCACGCACGATCAGGAAGAGGCACTTATCCTGAGCGATACGGTTGTTGTTATGAGCGAAGGGAAAATTCAGCAAATCGGATCGCCGACCGACATCTACAACGAGCCTATTAATGCTTTTGTCGCCAATTTTATCGGAGACAGCAACCTGTTCGACGGCCTAATGCTCCGCGATAAACAAGTACGCTTCTGCGGCGTGGATTTCGAATGCGTCGATGAGGGATTCGGCGAAGGCGTTCCCGTAGACGTGGTCGTACGTCCCGAAGACCTTTACATATTCCCGACATCGGACGCCGCCCAATTGACGGGCACGGTACAGTCCTGTTTATTTAAAGGAGTCCATTATGAAATGACTGTCCTTTATAACGATTACGAGATACTGGTACAAGACTATCACCCGTATCAACCGGGACAAGAAGTAGGTTTAATCATCAAACCGGCCGATATACACATCATGCGAAAAGAACGCATGGCAAACGTATTCGCCGGCAAAATAGTAGACGACCGTCACGTAGAATTCTTAGGACGTACGTTTGAGTGTCCGGCTATATCGGGCGTCGAAGCAGGAACTACCGTCCGAGTAGAAGTTCCTTTTAACGGCATTACTCTGCAAGCCAACGAAGAAGACGGAACATTGGTGGGAGAAGTACAAAGCATCCTTTACAAAGGAGATCATTACCACTTAAACGTTCTTTCGGACTGGGACGAACAAGTATATGTAGATACGAACGATGTATGGGACAACGGAGACCGCGTGGGTATCCGCGTTGTCGGAGAGAAGATTAAAATTCTCACTCCATAACTCTAATACGAACAAGATCTGTCACTAACAAAACGAGCGAAGTGAATCGGAAACTATCTGTTCTTCTTTTCTCACGTAAGGCTTGGGTATTTCCTTACGTGGCGTTTGCGGCACTATTTATCGTATTGCCGCTACTCCTGATCGTCGGATTCGCTTTCACCGACGAAACCGGCGCGTTCACGTTCGAGAACTTCTCTAATTTTTTCGCACAGTCCGAAGCCATTCACATATTCGTATATTCCATCGGCATCGCTATCGTTACCACTGTCTTTTGTATTTTATTGGGCTATCCGGCCGCATGGATACTCAGTCAAAGCGACATGAACCGGTCGCAAACTCTGGTGATGCTATTTATTTTGCCGATGTGGGTAAACATCTTAGTGCGCACGTTGGCTACGGTTGCGCTGTTCGACTTTCTGCGTATCCCATTGGGAGAAGGTGCACTGATATTCGGCATGGTGTACAACTTTATTCCCTTTATGATATATCCTATCTACAATACATTGCAGAAAATGGATAAAGGATACATCGAAGCGGCACAAGATTTAGGTGCCGCTCCTTGGCAAGTGTTTCTCAAAGTCGTACTCCCGTTATCTCTGCCGGGCATCGTTAGCGGTATCATGATGGTCTTTATGCCTACGATCTCCACGTTTGCGATTGCCGAGATACTCACGTTGAATAATATCAAACTCTTCGGTACTACTATTCAAGAGAACATCAATAACAGCATGTGGAACTACGGTGCCGCACTTTCTCTTATTATGCTTTTATTTATAGGCATTACGTCTATATTTAATTCCGATGATAAAGAACATAGCAACGAAGGAGGCGGATTATGGTAAAGAGATTGCTTTCCCGCGCTTATCTGTGGCTATTATTACTGGTACTTTATGCGCCCGTACTCATTATTATTATTTTCTCATTTACCGAATCAAAAGTACTGGGCAACTGGACGGGTTTTTCTACCGAGTTGTACACCTCACTTTTCGACTATAGTATTCATCATTCCTTGATAAACGCATTATGGAACACGCTCACTATTGCATTGATAGCCGCCACTGTGTCTACCATATTAGGAACGATGGCAGCTATCGGCCTATTTAATCTACGCGGTGCTTCCAAGCGCACAATCGGTATGGTCAATAGTATTCCTATCCTCAACGGCGACATCATTACGGGTATCTCTTTGTTCTTACTTTTCGTCTCGTTGGGAATCACACAAGGCTATACGACCGTCGTGCTTGCACATATCACATTTTGTACGCCCTATGTCGTCCTCTGCGTGTTGCCGCGCTTGAAACAAATGAATCCTAATATCTACGAAGCCGCGCTTGATTTGGGCGCGACCCCGTTTCAGGCCGTACGCAAGGTTATATTTCCGGAAATAAAGTCGGGTATGATCAGCGGCTTCATACTTTCCGTTACGCTCTCTATTGACGATTTTGCGGTGACCGTATTTACGATAGGCAATCAAGGGTTGGAAACACTTTCCACCTATATCTACGCCGATGCGCGCAAGGGCGGATTGACGCCGGAACTACGCCCGTTGTCAGCCGTGATATTCGTAGTGGTACTTTCCTTGTTGTTTATTATCAACTACCGTAGCACGAGGCAAAACAAAAAGAAAGGAGGAAAACGATGAAGCCGGTTATGTTATCAACAAAGGCACTTATTTTATTTTCCTTGTGGCTCGTTGCGCTATGCGGCTTACTTATCAGCTGCCAAAACAATGAAAGTGCCCGCGCCAATATCCTTAAAATTTATAATTGGGCAGATTATATCGACGAAAGCGTGCTGAACGAGTTTCCCGCCTACTATAAGGCGCAAACCGGCGAGGATGTAGAAATCGTCTACCAGACATTTGATGTCAATGAGATTATGTTGACGAAGATAGAGCGCGGACACGAAGACTACGACGTAGTTTGCCCGTCCGAATACATTATTGAGCGCATGTTAAAGCAAGATTTGCTGCTTCCGATTGATACTGTTTTCAACAACGCATCCAATCAGATGCGCAACATCTCTCCATTTATTCGTGCGCAATTGGACAAAATCAGCCAGCCCGGGCGTCCTGCCAACAACTATGCCGTTTGCTACATGTGGGGAACCGCCGGTATACTTTACAATACAGAGCATGTTACGCCGGACGAAGCATCTACGTGGGGCTGCCTTTGGGATCCGAAATTCAAAGGACGTATCCTCATGAAAGAATCACCGCGAGACGCCTATGGAACCGCCATCATTTACGGACATCGTGACGACTTGGCAAACGGGACGTTGACCGTAGAAGATCTGATGAATGATAATTCGCCGGCAGCCATGCAAATGGTAGAAGATTACCTAAAAGATATGCGCCCGAACATTGCCGGTTGGGAATCCGACTTCGGTAAAGAAATGATGACCAAAGGTCAGACGTGGATCAATATGACATGGAGCGGCGACGCCGTATGGGCGATTGACGAGGCCAAAGAAGTTGACGTCAATCTCGACTACGTAGTGCCGCGCGAAGGCAGTAATATATGGTATGACGGTTGGGTAATTCCCAAGTATGCCAAGAACCGCAAAGCAGCGTGTTACTTCATCAACTTTATGTGCCGACCGGACATCGCTCTCCGTAATATGGACGCCATAGGATACGTCAGTTCTATAGCAACGCCCGCGATTCTGGAAGCAAAAATCGACTCTACGCTAAATTACACGTCCGATCTGACTTATTTCTTTGGGGCGGAGGGCAAAGACGTGCCGGTAGATAGAATACAATACCCCGATTATTCCGTCGTACAACGTTGTGCCATGATACGCGACTTCGGTATCCACACACGCGAGGTCTTAGCTATCTGGTCGCGCGTAAAAGGTGACAACTTGGGCGTCGGTATGACTACGATCATCGTCATCGCGCTCTTTGCGCTTTGCAGCTGGATTGCATACAAACGTTACCGGCGATATATCCGTACGAAAAGACACCGGCACATGCGGATTCGACGACACGTCCGGCGCGAATACGTCACATAGAAACAATCCCCAACACGCATCAAAACAACACAGGATAACAACTATTTTTACAAACAATTTTTATGACTTGGATTTACAATCTTCTCTTTCAGGATGGAATCGCCCACTCTATCCTGATTCTCTCGCTGACCATAGCCGTCGGAATACAATTAGGTAAAGTCAAAGTAGCCGGAGTCTCGTTAGGCTCTACAATGGTACTATTTATGGGAATCTTGTTGAGTCACTTCGGATTTCTGGTTCATCCTGAAATCTTGCACTTCTTCAAAGAGTTCGGACTTATCCTCTTTGTTTTCTCCGTTGGGCTACAAGTGGGACCCGGCTTTTTCTCGTCTTTTAAGAAAGGAGGTATCACACTAAACATGCTGGCGGCAGCCGTAGTCTTGTTGGGTGTGATGACGACTATCGTTCTCTATTATATCACCGGATTACCTATGGCTACGATGGTAGGCATTATGTCCGGCGCCGTCACGAATACGCCGGGATTGGGCGCGGCACAACAGGCATTCTCGGATGCGCGCGGCTATGCCGACGGAAGTATCGCACTCGGCTACGCCGTAGCCTACCCCTTGGCCGTCGTGGGTATCATCCTCTCCATTATACTTTTCAAATATGTGTTTCGCATCAATTTACAGAAAGAGGGGGATCAAATTACCGAAGCGACCAACCAGTCGACGCACGGAGCCACGCCCATCTCTTTGGAAGTGAAGAACCCCGCTGTCTTCGGAAAGACGCTGGCCGAACTGTCCGCTCTACTCGAACACCGGCAATTCGTCGTTTCTCGCATTTGGTATGCCAACTCCGACCAGATTGATATTGCGCAAAGCGATACCGTCTTGCACGAAAACGATCGTATCTTCGTCGTAACGACGGATACCGACATAGAAACCATTACTACTTTCATCGGACAGGCGATCCGCATGGACAGAAAGCAGTGGATTCCGACAGATAGCCAATTGATTTACCGGCGCATCGTCATTACCAAGACATCTTTCAACGGGAAGCGACTCGGCGAACTTGATTT
>JAISIB010000022.1 GCA_031262265.1 Prevotellaceae bacterium | reverse complement strand
GAAACCGTTTGTAGCGATGAAGAGCTACTCATAGAAACGAGCCGTCACCAATACAGCGAAGAATTCTCCGCATTGGTGAGACCCTTTTACCTTTATCTATAAGATACGGTTACTTCTTTAACTTATAAGTTTGCTTACTAAAATCGAGTTCGTCCAGAGTCAATGTACGCGGGTCGTTATATATGGCATTGACTACCTCAGGTGAATTTCCGAACCCGTTTATAAAATATCCCCAAGGCATCATCCATGACCAGTAGGGCTGCGCCTCATATTGCTCGACAGTAGGAAGTTGTCCCACCTCACCCAATGCTATCAATTTGCCGCCACCCAACGTGTACAAGTCATCGTGGTGACTCTGCTTATAATCTCTGCCGTAAACATCGGCGGCCAACACATCCACATATTCTACGCCCGGGAAGAATTGATCATACGGGAAAGCTTCATCACCCGGCGTATCTCGCGGCGCATTCGTGTTCCATACCCAAATAAGATTGTTTAGTTTGTGATGATTGGTGAAGTAATCGTACATCATAATCCAAAGTTTTTTAAACCCCTCATCACCCGGATGATTGCACCACCAGAACCAAACGCCATTCATCTCGTGATAAGGACGCCACAATACCGGCACCTTCGCGTCTTGCAGTTGCTTCAAGTATCCGGCAACGTTATCCACTTGGCGTTTCCATTGGGTATTTAATTCCGTCCCCTCAGTCACCAACTCTTTCCATACCTCAGGCGAAGGACGGTTTTCCATCGCCCAAATAGACGATCCGTTACAACTATCCCCTTCCGTCGGAAAACATTCGTGCCACATCAACGTAATAATACGACCGTTCCGATGTTGGCGAATGGCTTCGTCTATCATGCCTTGCCGTAAATCGTCCGTCGAACGTCCGTTGAATCCGAAACCGTCAAACGGCACGGTCAGATTCATCGGGCCGCAATGTTGATAACGTCCCGCGTCGTCACCAATGGAGTTAAAGCTAAAGTCACTACCCCACACTACCGGTGTTTTCCCCGTGATATCTGTTACGATTTGGTCGTACTTTGCCAAATCACTGACAAAGTTGTGTTGAGCCGTCAACGTGTATGTTCCTTGAATGGAATACAAAAAACTTAGCAACTGACGAGCTTCGTCCGATGCATTGGGATTTACGGGTGCAAACTTACTCGTTTCGCCCGCCGAGCAGCCGAGTAACATACCCAGCCAAAGTAAAGATACAATTTTTGATACCGTTTTCATACGTAACGCGTATTAGATTTTACGTCCACACTATTTCGTGATAAGATTTGCAATATTCGTAAGAAAATCCGAGATATGCAAGAAAAACACAAAGAAGCTCTTTCCTCTATTTTCCGGCTTTGATAATTTATTTTCCCCGTCAGTTATTTCCATAACTTACCCGCTTATTTGGCGCACGAAGCCGATTATCGCGACCACATACGGAAAAAACATTTTTTTTTGAAGGGTGTGTGTGTGTAACGGCGGAGTTAATTGTATCAATTATGTAGAGCAAGAATCTATGTGCGCTACGACATATACTATATAATTTACAAGAATGGAAATTTCAGATTCTGATAAACGGGGAGTACCGTTGAGTGATGAGGATGTGCGTCGATGGATAAACGGAACGAGTGAGGATTGGAAAGAAGTGGATGAAAAATTACACTCGTATTGGAATTCGATGGAGCTTGATATGGAGAAAGAAGCGGCTCATAGTTCCTTGCAACAAGTAAAAGCGCGATTGGGGTGGACTAACAAGTCCGTTCATGCTCACAAGGTCGTATCCCGTAGAAATATGATACGAGCGGCGGCCGTCATGATTCCCTTTGCTGCGATTTGTGGTTGTTTGTTATACCAGAACAATCAGAGCGTAGAAAAAGCGCCGACGATGTTGGTATGCGTACCCAGCGAGCAACAAGAAATGCATCTGACGGACGGATCAAAAGTCTGGGTCAACACGAACAGTCGAATAGCCTATACGCAAGCCGATAAGGCGCGCGTAGCCGAACTTTCCGGAGAAGCGTTCTTTGAAGTGAAGAAAGATACAATTCCTTTTATCGTAAAAGCAGGAGATTTAGGGATTAAGGTGCTTGGCACGTCATTTGACATCAAGGCCTATCCTGAAAAAAAATGTATCAAAGTAACATTGCTCGACGGCACCGTAGAAGCGACCACCCAACAAGGTGAGAAATATACACTACGACCGTTCAAACAATTAATATATAATACGGAAAGTCACCAGGTAAAGGTTGTCGAATTGGATCAAAACGACGTTGTTCAACTAACTGCATGGCGGCGCGAACAGATCACGCTTCATGCGGTTACGTTGAACCAAATATTGAATGTATTGAAAAGCGCATATAACGTGCGCTTCATAATAAAGGAAAAACACCTGCATAATACGGACACTTACAACTTGTGTCTTCAAAAGAAGACCGATTTAAAGGTGGCTTTGCAGGTGTTGTGCGAGATGATTGATGATTTAACTTACGAGATGCAACCGGATGGCGTCGTTATCTTGGAAGAAAAGGGTCATACAACTATGCAATTGTAGTATATAGAAGAGAGATTATAACATAGCGAATACGGTCATTCATAAAATACGGGGAGGGAACAGATTGAGACCCTGCCCTCCCCGTAGAACTTTGGATATCGTACAGCACTAAAAGTACCGTAACAAACCGCGCAAATATATGAAAATATATTTCATCGAGCATCTTTTTATATCAAGATATAAAATTTTGCTATTTACTTTTCTCGGATTATGTCCGCTCTGGCTAAATGCACAAATCAACATTCATGTGCATGAGACGTCGTTGAAATTGGAAAAATATCCTGTATGGGCGATCAAGGGGAATCTGCTCTATGGTTTTACGATGACGCCCAATTTGAGCATGAGCGTAGGGTTGGGCAACCACTGGTCGGCAGAATTAGGTGCGGGGCTTAACTTGTGGAAGTGGAAGCACGACCATAGCAGCCTGCGACATTTGTCTCTGACGTCCGAAGCCCGCTATTGGCCTAAGCGTGTGTATGATGGGCATTACATCGGTATGCACGCCACCTATACTACTTATCACGTCGGACATCTCACTGCCTTATCCGCATTTGATCACCGCCTTTACGACGGAGATCTGTTTGGTGGCGGCATAACTTATGGTTATCATTTTACGATCGGACGCAAATGGGGATTGGAATTAGGTCTCGGATTGGGATATTATCGTTTGAAATACGACTTATATACGTGCGCGGCCTGTCATACAAAGCTGAAAACGGAAAGTAAAAACTATGTTGGGCCTACTCAGGCTGCAGTATCTTTCGTGTACTACCTGAATGGCAACAAGAAAAAGCCGGCTAAACGCAACGGCTACGGTTCGTTCGCCACGGAACAAGGTCGCAATTGCCAAGAAATGCCC
>JAISIB010000165.1 GCA_031262265.1 Prevotellaceae bacterium | reverse complement strand
AACGATTGACTATCGTAAAGATGTGGACGGCTTTCATCCGATCAACGTCGGACGTATGTCGATCGGCTTACCGTGTTACATATCGGCCACACCCAATGGCATCGTAGAATTACTGAGACGCTACAACATCGATACATGCGGCAAAAAATGCGTTGTATTGGGACGTAGCAACATAGTTGGCAAACCTATGGCCATGCTCATGATGCAAAAAGCAATACCTGGGGATGCTACGGTCACCGTATGCCACAGTCGTTCCAATAACCTCAAAGAAGAATGTCGCCAGGCAGATATAATAATCGCCGCGCTGGGTCAGCCGAATTTCGTTACGGCCGACATGGTGAAGCACGGTGCTGTCATCATCGACGTAGGAACGACGCGCGTACCCTCACAACAGACCAAATCGGGATTTAAACTAACGGGAGACGTACTCTTCGAGGAAGTTGCCCCGCTTTGCTCGTTCATCACGCCCGTTCCGGGCGGCGTGGGACCCATGACTATTGTCTCACTGATGAAAAACACCTTGCTTGCCGGAAAGAAAGCCATCTACGGATGAAACGACCACTCTTCCGGTGGCTATGCGCCTGTTTCGCCGTCAGCTGTGCGGCACAAAACCCGCAACGACTGACGTTGTTATTCGTAGGAGACTTGATGCAACACCAAGCGCAACTGCAAGCTGCGCGTACACCGGACGGATATAATTTCACCGATAGCTATCGTTATGTAGCTCCGCTCATTCGTCAGGCCGATTTGGCCGTCGCTAATTTGGAGGTTCCACTCGGCGGACGGCCGTACGCAGGTTATCCGGCTTTCAATGCGCCCGACGTATATGCCGTAGCTGCCCGCAACGCAGGTTTTGATATACTGCTGACTGCCAATAATCATGCGTTGGATAGAGGAGGACGCGGACTGGAACGAACCATACGCGCGCTCGACTCATTAGACGTCATTCATACCGGTACGTTCGTTGACAGTATGCAACGCGCACGCCGCTATCCGCTGCTCGTCGAGAAGAATGGCTTTCGATTGGTGTTTCTCAATTACACCGAATGGACAAATGGGCTGACTCCCACTCCGCCGAATATCGTTAACTACATAGAACCGCGTGCGCGCATTCGACAAGACGTAGAAACCGCAAAGGCTTTACACCCCGATGCCATTATCGCCTGCATGCACTGGGGCGTAGAATATAAGACCATACCGTCGACCGCTCAGCAGACACTGGCCGACGAGCTGTTGAAAATGGGAGTTTCGCATATCATAGGATCACACCCGCATGTCGTACAACCGATTGAGATCGATACCATAGCCGGTGAACCGCACGTAGTCGCCTATTCATTGGGAAACTATATTTCAAACATGTCTGCGACTAACACGGACGGCGGTCTCATGCTTTATCTGACCATAGAAAAGGATGATCGAGGGACACGTCTCGTAGATATGCGTACCGAAACCGTATGGGTGGCACGCCCCGCACTCGGAAATCGCCGTACACACACGATTATTCCGGAAAGTCTGCCTGCTGACTCACTTTCCCCCGCAGAACAGCGTCGCCGCGCCGTAAGTTATCGCAATATCTTACGAGCTATTCGCAAAAATTAAGCCGCATATTTTTGTAACATACGGGAAAATGCCTACCTTTGCACCGCGTTTCCAAAAAAGACGCTTGACGGTGGATGTAGCTCAGCTGGTTAGAGTGCCGGATTGTGGTTCCGAAGGTCGTGGGTTCGAGCCCCATCTTCCACCCGAACCTTCAAAAGTCGTTCCGAAAGGAGCGACTTTTGCTTTTTATGTACCATTTACTTGCATAAGCGTAAAAGATTTCATTATTTTGCAACCGTTTTCTAACAATCTATAAGCAAACGGTATGGATACAAGCAAAGTTGTAGGAGAAAAGATTAAAAGCTTACGCGAAAGCAAGCAAATCTCCGTAGAAGAACTGGCGCAACGTTCAGGACTTTCGACGGAACAAATCGAACGCATAGAGAAAAATATCGATCTTCCCTCGTTAGCGCCGCTTATTAAGATAGCGCGCGTATTAGGCGTGCGGCTCGGTACATTTCTTGACGACAATACCGAATTAGGACCTGCCGTGTGTCGAAAAGCGGACGCAACGGATACGATTAGTTTCTCCAATAATACCACGCAATCGCGTAAGCACATGCAATATCACTCGCTGGCCAAATCGAAAGCCGACCGGCACATGGAACCTTTTGTCATTGAAGTGGAAGCAAGCGCGCAAGAGCAATTTGTACTCTCCTCGCACGAAGGCGAAGAATTTATATTTGTCATGTCCGGCACGATGGAAATAAACTACGGGAAAACTACCTATCTATTGGAGGCCGGAGACAGTATATATTACGACTCTATCGTGCCGCACCACGTACATGCCTACAAGGACGAACCCGCCAAAATATTAGCCGTCATTTATACTCCCACTTAACCACCAAGCGAAGGGATTATGCAACTGTACGATCGAACCTTGGGACAGTGGTTGGAACACTGGGCTAAGGAAACTCCCGATAGGGAAGCCATCGTTTATTCTGATCGGAATTTGCGCTTCACATGGGCGCAATTGAACGAACGCGTAGACAATATGGCAAAAGGACTTATCAGTATCGGCGTCGAACGCGGTACGCATGTCGGACTTTGGGCAGCCAACGTGCCGGATTGGTTGACGATACTCTATGCCTGCGCCAAGATCGGAGCGGTTTGCGTGACCGTCAACACCAACTATCGACAGAGCGAACTGGAATATCTGTGCCGGAACGCAGACCTTCATACGCTATGTATCGTCAACGGCGAGAAAGATAGTGATTTCGTGCAAATGACTTACACCATGTTGCCCGAGCTACGCACGTGCCAGCGCGGACATCTGTACAGCGAACGCTTTCCGGTGATGAGAAATGTCGTCTATGTCGGTCAAGAGAAGTTTCGCGGTATGTATAACACCGCCGAACTGTTGCTGTTGGGAGACAATATTCCACAGCAGATACTGACGGATTTGGAAGCGCAGGTAGGATGTCACGACGTGGTCAATATGCAATACACGTCCGGTACGACCGGATTTCCGAAAGGCGTGATGTTGACGCACTATAATATAGCCAACAACGGATATCTGACCGGCGAACACATGCAATTTACGGGCGAAGACAAATTATGCTGTTGTGTTCCGCTATTTCACTGCTTCGGCGTCGTACTCGCCACCATGAATACGCTGACGCACGGCTGTACGCAGGTAATGGTCGAACGATTTGATCCGCTGATCGTACTTGCTTCTGTCCATAAGGAACGCTGCACAGCTCTTTATGGTGTACCGACGATGTTCATAGCCGAGTTAAATCATCCGATGTTCGACCTGTTTGATATGTCAAGCCTGCGCACCGGAATCATGGCCGGCTCACTTTGTCCGGTAGAGCTAATGCGTCAGGTGCAGGAGCGCATGTATATGCGCATTACCAGCGTGTACGGATTGACGGAGACATCGCCCGGCATGACGCAGACACGGATTGACGATTCGTTCCAAGCTCGTTGTAACACCGTTGGACGTGACTATGAGTTCACAGAAGTACGCATAATCGATCCGGAAACGGGGAAAGAATGCCCAACCGGCACGCAGGGAGAAATGTGTTGCCGCGGATATAACGTAATGAAAGGATATTATAACAATCCGAAAGCGACCGATGAAGTTATCGACGCCGATGGTTTTCTGCACTCAGGCGATTTGGGCGTGAAAGATGAGGATGGAAACTATTGTATCACCGGACGAATCAAAGATATGATTATTCGCGGAGGAGAAAACATCTACCCGCGCGAGATAGAAGAGTATTTATATAGATTGGACGGTGTGCAAGACGTACAAGTAGCCGGTCTACCCTCGCCCAAATACGGAGAAACGGTAGCAGCCTTTATCATCCGACGCGAAGGAAGCGGTTTGCAGGAAGAAGACGTCACCGATTTCTGTCGCGGACAGATTGCGCGCTATAAAATCCCGAAGTATGTTTTCTTCATCGACGAGTTCCCGATGACCGGAAGCGGAAAAATTCAGAAATTTAAGTTGAAAGAACTTGGTGTGCAACTCTGTCGGGAGCACGGCGTCGTAATTGTCTAAAATATCAAAGCCGGAAAATAATTTTTCAAGGTATGAAAATAAAATATAATACCTTGAAAAATTAATATAACGCTCCGAAATTACCGTACCTTTGTGCCCCAATCAAACAATCGAGGATGCGCAATGGATAAGACACTATTTATAGAAACTTACGGATGCCAAATGAACGTTGCCGATAGTGAAGTAATCGCATCGGTGATGCAATTGGCCGGATACACGACTACGGACGATTTGGAAAAAGCCGACGCCGTCTTTTTAAATACGTGTTCGGTCAGAGATAACGCCGAGCAACGGATTTTTAATCGTTTAGACTATTTCCGATCGCTGCGACGAAAGAACAAACGTCTTATAGTGGGTGTGCTCGGCTGCATGGCTGAGCGAATGAAAGACAATCTGCTGAATAATTATGAGGTAGATCTGGTGGTAGGACCGGATGCTTATCTATCCCTACCCGACCTTATCGCAAGCGTAGAGGCCGGCGAGAAAGCCATGAACGTGGAATTGTCACTCACCGAGACTTATCGGAATGTCATTCCCGCGAGAATCGGCGGAAATAAAATCGCCGGATTCGTATCCATCACGCGTGGATGCAATAACTTTTGTACTTATTGTATCGTCCCGTATACACGCGGACGCGAACGAAGCCGCGACGTGGAAAGTATTCTGACCGAAGTGCGCGATCTGCAAGCCAAAGGATATAAAGAAGTGACATTGTTGGGACAAAACGTTAACTCCTACCATTTTCTGAATGAGACGGGTACAAATACCGACTTTCCTACGCTCCTACGTCGAGTGGCTGAAGCCGTACCCGATATGCGGATTCGTTTTACGACCTCGCATCCGAAAGATATGAGCGATGATACGTTGCGCACGATAACCGATATGCCCAATATCTGCCGACATATACACTTACCCGTACAGAGCGGTAGTTCGCGCATACTGAAATTGATGAACCGCAAATATACGCGCGAATGGTATCTGGAACGCGTAGACGCCATTCGCCGTATCATACCCGATTGCGGATTGAGCACGGACGTATTTTGCGGCTTTCATAGTGAAACGGAAGAGGATCATCAGGAAACTCTCTCGTTGATGGAGGCTTGCCGGTTCGATGCTGCTTTCATGTTCAAGTATTCCGAGCGTCCGGGCACCTATGCCGCGAAGCATTTGCTCGACGATGTGCCCGAAGAGATTAAACTTCGTCGTCTCAACGAGATTATCTCTTTGCAGACGAGTCTTTCTGCGGCTGCGAATCGTCGTTGCATCGGTAAGGATTATGAAGTGTTAGTGGAAGGAGTATCGAAGCGGTCGAACGAACAACTGTTCGGACGCACCGAACAAAACCGCGTTGTGGTCTTTGATAAAGGCACACACCACATAGGCGACCGTGTTCTCTTGCGTATTGTCGGAGCTACGGCCGCTACACTTATCGGGACAGACGTTCTTTAAGCCTTCGGCATTACTATCCAAAGGATTAAGTACACGATGACGCCTGCGAAAGCAGTGAAGATAGTAAGTAAAGCGTAGACGACACGAACAAGCGTGGTGTCCCAACCCAGATACTCAGCGATTCCGGCACATACGCCGGCAATCATTTGGTTCTTTGAACGCGTTAATTTGGCCATAACAACAGAATAATTCGATAATTTTTCGCAAAAATAGATAAAAAGAATCGAACAAACCTCGAAACCCTCGCGTTTTATTTGTTTCTTTGCGTCAAATTTGGGGAAATATGTCCGCGAAGGAACCAAAAATATCCCTTTACTACAAAAAATGCGAGAATGAATAAGATTGTTCATACAGTCTGCCCGCTCTGCGGCAGCAAAGACATAAAACCTTTCCTGAGTGTCACGGATTTTCACGCTTCAGGGGAATCTTTTATCATTGCTGTCTGTAGTTGTTGTGGGTTCTTGTTCACGCAAGGAGCACCGGCCGGTGAGGAAATGGACGAATATTATAAGTCCGTCACCTATCTTCCGCACAATGATCAGCGGCGCGGGTTAATTGCTCAACTATATTACATGGTTCGTCGTTATATGCTCGGACGAAAAGCCCAGATGATAGAAAAGATAAGCCGTCTGCAAACCGGAAAATTAATAGACATAGGTGCGGGAACGGGACATTTCGCTGCCGCCATGCAACAACGCGGTTGGCAAGTGGTAGCCGTAGAAAAGAACGAAAGCGCACGAATGATAGCGCGCGACAAATTCGGTTTAGATATTCGCCCACCCGAGTCTCTGGATGAATGCGCGCACCAAAGTTCTTACGACGTGGTCACTCTGTGGCACGTGATGGAACACTTAGAAGATCTGAACAAAGCATGGACGCAGGCTTACGACCTATTAACGCCGAACGGGCTATTGGTGGTAGCCGTTCCAAACGCCGCCTCCTACGATGCCGCACGACTAAAACATTATTGGGCGGCTTACGACGTACCGCGACATCTGTGGCATTTTACGCCGGATACTATACAACAAATGGCATTTAAGTACGGATTTCTTATGACTGCGCGGCATCCGATGCCATTTGACGCTTTTTATATCGCCATGCTAAGTCGGCGTAATCAAAGATACCGTTTTCCTGTTATATCCGGCTTTGTTATCGGATTTTCCGCGTGGCTGCGCTCATTAGTAAAGCGGGAAAAAAGCAGTTCAATGGTTTATATATTTAGGAAGAAAGCCAAATGAAAGAATCACATACCCAACGAACCCGTTCATACCTTAGCTTGCAGTTCCTGACGTCAAGCGTTAGCACCATGCTTGTGCTACTGCTGCTCGGATTGGTCGTTTTCTTTTCACTGACGGCCGATAACTTGTCCACGTACGTACGCGAAAATCTTGGTTTCTCCGTACTTATTAGCGATGACATGCACGAAGCCGATATTTTGAAACTACAACAACGGATAGATAAAGCACCGTTCGTCAAATCATCCCTATACATATCGAAAGCTCAAGCTTTGCAAGAACAAATAGAAGCAATGGGAACCGATCCGAAAGAGTTTCTCGGGTACAATCCCTTCAAGGCTTCGATAGAGATTAAGTTGCATTCGGAATATGCCAACTCGGATAGTATCGCCGTCATAGAGAAAACGATCGCACAGAATGCCAACGTGGAGGATATCCTCTATCAAAAGGAACTGATAGACGCCGTTAATGAAAATATCGGGCGCATTAGTGTCGTTTTAATCGTATTGGCAGCGATCTTACTCCTTATCTCTTTTGCTTTGATCAATAATACGATTCGTTTAGCCATTTATGCGCAGCGGTTCCTGATACATACGATGAAGTTGGTCGGTGCCGGTTGGTGGTTTATACGCAAGCCTTTTCTCCTACGCAACGTATGGAGCGGCGTTGCGGCGGCCACGTTGGCTAACTTTATCTTAGTCGGACTAATTTATACGCTGATACATTTCGAACCGGCTTTGATTGACGTGATTACGCCGTTGATTATTATCCGAATGGCTATCTGGATACTGATATTCGGCGTACTGATTACATTTATCTGCGCATTTATCTCGATTAATAAGTTCTTACGAATGAAATCAAATACTCTTTATTATATTTAAGATGGAAGATAAGAAAAAGTTTGCCTTTGATAAGATCAATTTCCTCTTGCTGGCTATCGGCATGGGGATTGTGATTATCGGTTTCGTGCTTATGCTGGGTCCTACCACGACGGAAGCTGCGTTTCAACCCGACATTTTTAGTGTACGCCGCATCCGTATTGCACCTATAACCTGTTTTGTGGGATTCGTATTCATGATATACGCCATTTTGCGCAAACCTAAGAGCGATAACATCTAATGGAAGATTTGACTTTGTGGCAAGTCATTATCATAGCAATCGTGGAAGGACTGACAGAATTCCTGCCGGTTTCCTCTACGGGGCACATGATTATTGCACAATCCATGCTTGGCGTGCAAAGCACTGAGTTCGTCAAAGCATTTACCGTTATTATACAATTCGGAGCGATACTATCCGTCGTATGGTTGTACTGGAAACGTTTCTTTCGGCTTAATCCGCCATTACCGAAGAGTGCGCCGGTGTGGAAACGCCTGCTGCATCGCTACGATTTCTATTGGAAACTACTCATTGCCTTTGTGCCTGCCGCAGTCATCGGGCTGCTGGCCGGAGATGCGATTGATGCTTTGCTGGAACGCGTTGAAGTGGTAGCCGCGATGCTCGTTATCGGAGGTATCTTCATGCTTTTCTGCGACAAACTGTTTACAAAGGGAAGCGAACACACCGTGCTGACGGAAAAGCGTGCGCTTAACATCGGACTTTTCCAATGTATCGCCATGATACCCGGTGTTTCGCGCTCTATGGCGACTATTGTCGGCGGTATGGCGCAGGGACTGACGCGTAAAACGGCGGCCGAGTTTTCTTTCTTTTTAGCTGTACCCACCATGTTCGCGGCTTCGGGCTATAAACTGCTTAAACTGCTCATGAATGGCGAAACGGCTGTATTAACCGACAACCTGCCGGCATTGTTCGTAGGCAATATCGTTGCGTTCGTGGTTGCCGTATTGGCCATTAAGTTCTTTATTAGTTTTGTGACTAAGTACGGATTCAAGGCGTTCGGATGGTATCGAATTATCGTCGGAGGAATTATTCTGTTGATGCTGTTATGTGGATATAACTTGGAGATCGGGTCATGAATTTTAAGGAGGGAGAAATATTATACTTTGATAAGCCTTACGGATGGACGTCGTTCAATTTGGTATCCCGCGTACGTAATAGCTTGAGCCGCAAGACAGGTGAGAAAAAATTGAAGGTTGGGCATGCCGGCACGCTTGATCCGCTGGCAACAGGCGTTATGATTGTGTGCACCGGACGAGCGACCAAACAAATTGAGGAATTTCAATACGGAGTTAAAGAATATATCGCCACCTTGCAATTGGGAGCTACTACGCCATCCTACGATTTGGAAAAACCGATAGACGCCACCTACCCGACCGAGCATATCACCGAAGCAATGGTGAGAGAAACGCTCCAACGCTTTGTCGGGCGTATAGAACAAGTGCCGCCGGCTTTCTCGGCGTGCAAAATTGCAGGTAAACGCGCCTATGAACTGGCTCGCAAAGGGAAAGAAGTGAATCTGAAACCCAAGACATTGATCATAGATCATATCGAATTATTAGCATACGACTTGCCGATTATACGGATAAAAGTGGTTTGTAGCAAAGGAACGTATATTCGTGCATTGGCACGAGACATCGGTGAATCATTGAACAGCGGCGCGCATTTGATTGAGTTGCAACGCACGCGTATCGGTGCCGTTACATTGGACGACTGCCGATCATTGGATGAGTTTACCCAATGGTTGGACGCCGTAGAAATAGCAAATAACTAAATAACAATAGGGAAAATGAAACTCTCACAATTCAAGTTTAAATTGCCGGACGAACGTATTGCCATGCATCCGGCTACTTATCGGGACGAGGCGCGTCTGATGGTATTGCACAAAAGTACGAAGAAGATCGAGCATCGCATGTTTAAAGATGTGCTCGAATACTTCGACGACAAAGATGTGTTCATATTGAACGATACCAAAGTATTTCCGGCACGCCTGTACGGAAACAAAGAGAAGACCGGAGCACGTATCGAAGTTTTTCTGTTGCGCGAACTGAATACCGAGTTACGTTTGTGGGACGTACTGGTAGATCCCGCACGTAAGATTCGTATCGGAAACAAACTCTATTTCGGCGAAGACGATAGCATGGTGGCAGAAGTAATAGATAATACTACATCGCGCGGACGCACCGTCCGTTTCCTATTCGACGGCGATCACGATGAATTCAAGCGTGTCCTCTACGCCATGGGCGAGACGCCGCTACCGAAGTCTATCGTCAACCGCGACGTCGTGCCGGAAGACGCCGAACGATTCCAGTCTGTTTTTGCACGCAACGAGGGTGCCGTTACCGCACCATCCGCCAGTCTGCATTTCAGCCGCGAACTGATGAAGCGATTGGAGATAAAAGGGATTCGCTTTGCCTTTATCACGTTACATGCCGGATTGGGCAATTTCCGCGACATTGATGTGGAAGATTTGACAAAACATAAGACAGATTCCGAGCAAGTAATCGTATCACCGACGGCGGTAGAAACAATTAACCATGCCAAAGATGCCAATCGCCAAGTATGTGTGGTCGGTACTACTACGATGCGAGCCGTAGAAAGTACCACGAGCACGGACGGACATCTGAAACCGTTCGACGGATGGACGAACAAATTCATTTTTCCGCCTTATGATTTCAGCGTAGCGACAAGTATGATATCCAATTTCCAGATACCTATGTCCACACAACTCATGATTACCGCTGCTTTCGGGGGGTATGAATTTACGATGCGTGCGTATGACGTAGCACTCAAAGAAAAATACAATTTCGGCACCTACGGTGATGCCATGTTGATACTGAATAAATAACAGCGTGTCTTCACTGGCGTACTTAGGATTGGGCAGTAACTTAGGAAATAAGTCGGAAAATCTGCGCCAAGCCATCGAACAAATAGAAAAGCAGGTCGGGACAGTCGTGTCCCGTTCTGCTTTTTATCATACCGAACCATGGGGATACCAATCCGAACACGCTTTTGTGAACGCCGTCCTCGCCGTGCGTACTACTCTCACGCCGTTTCAATTGTTGCAACGAACACAAGAAATAGAACGTCAATTGGGACGTACGGAAAAGACAAGAAGCGGACAGGTATATGCCGATCGCTTGATAGATATAGATATTCTGTTCTACGATGATATAGTCTTGTGTACGCCGGAACTTGTCATCCCTCACCCACGGATAGCCGAGCGGCCATTCGTTCTTCAACCGTTGACAGAAATAGCTTCCGAATATGTACATCCGTCGTACCAAGAGACAATAGCTGCGCTCTACCGCAAATAAGCTACGAGGAAAATAAAACTACGCGCTCTGTAAGTCTATTTTCCCCGTAAGATATTTCATTTTGAAGCCCCGAAAATAAAGCCTACCTTTGCGTCCGAAATATTAACTACTCACAACGATAAAATTGCTCTA
>JAISIB010000091.1 GCA_031262265.1 Prevotellaceae bacterium | reverse complement strand
CGCCAACGTTTTCATCTCGCCCAATCCGGCCTGCACACTTTCCAATTGTTTACGTACCAACTCAAAAGATTGCCCGATACGCTCATTCAATGTTTTCTGTAGCTTCTCTTCCACCATATTACGCATGTCGTCCAGACGTTTCTCAGTGCTTGATAATAGTTTTTCCTGCTGTTTGGCCATATCCGAGAAACGCTCACGTTGCATTTGGCCGGTATCCTGCATGTTTTTACGCAACGAATCTTGCAATTCCGTGCGCAAGCGGTCTAAATTCTTACCTATCTCCTCTCTATTTTCAGCCATCTGCCGACGAAGAGCCTCGTCCAACTTGTCCGCCCGAAGCAGGGTATCCAACGCAGCCAGTTGCCGCTCCGAATAGATAAGCATATCTTTATTCAATTGGGCGTTCCGGTGCGTCAATACTCCTAACCTCAACGACACAACTATTAACAAACCGATGCTGACAAACGCCAAAATAATAGCCAATAATTCCATAAAAAGTTCTTCTACAACTAAAATTGCCACAAAACTACGAAAAAACGCGGCGAAGTATGACATGAACGTCATAATTTACCTACTTTTGCACGGTTATCCATGTAATAATAACGTCAGCCATACAAAAACAGGGTATATACACTCATGAAATCCAATATACGCATTCATACGTTCTTTTACCTGCTATGCTTATGCACTTCGCTGGTCGCACAGCAAACGCCCAATGCCAAACATCCCATTTTAATCATCAGCTCCTATAATCCCGACGCATTTTCTGTTTCTTCCAATATCTCCGAATTTATTTCTAACTACCAACAATTAGATTCGCTCGGCACTTTTCATATCGAAAACATGAATTGTCAGAGTTTCTCGGAGTCTTATCTCTGGAAGCGGCGTATGGCAAATATTTTGGAACGCTATCGCACCAATAACAACGGAGATTCGCCCGCAGCTATCGTATTGCTGGGACAAGAAGCGTGGGCTTCCTTCGCACAACAAGCGGATACCGTCATGAAAGACGTGCCCGTATTTGCCACCATCGCCAGCCGCAATGGTATTACGCTGCCGGATAGCACCGATAGACCGCTCGCTACGTGGATGCCGCAGCCAACGGATATGCTCGGGAACTCGGTCATACATTCCGTCACAGGAGGTATCGTATATAATTATGACGTCAGTGCTAACATTCGCCTCATTCGTACGTTATATCCCGAGACCAAACACATTGCAGTGTTGACGGACAACAGCTACGGCGGCGTAGCGTTGCAAACATGGATACGTGAGAGCATTAAAGACTTTCCCGATCTGGATTTAATATTGCTGGATGGCCGCCAAAACACGCTTTCCGAAATTATCGCCCGACTAAAACAACTCCCGCCGCAGACGGCGTTGCTACTCTCTACGTGGCGCGTAGACAAAAACGACACCTATTTTATTAATAGTGCCACATACGTGATGAAAGAAGCCGCGCCGGATATTCCCACCTTTTCTATGTCTACCGTGGGCTTCGGATTCTGGGCAATCGGAGGTATCATGCCCCAATATCGCAGTACGGGCGCAGAAATGGCAGAGCTTGTAAGCAATTACTTGAACGGGAACCGTACAAGCCGTACGACGCTGGTAGATAATCAACTTAGCATGGACTACCAAGTTGTGACCCGTTTGCACATAGATCAAAGCAAATTGCCCATGCAAGCCACGTTTATCAATCAAACTCCGAACTTTTTTCAAACACATCAGCGACTTATTTGGGGAATCGGCGGAGCTTTTGTCTTTTTGCTACTGACATCGCTATGTTTCCTATGGCTGTATATACGCAACGTACGTCTGAAAAATGATTTGATAGCTTCGGAAAGTAAATTGCGTGAAGCGAAAGAACTCGCAGAAGAGAGCAATCGGCTTAAAAGTGCCTTTCTGGCCAACATGAGCCATGAGATACGAACACCGCTTAACTCGATCGTCGGATTTGCCAACGTGATGGCCGAAGGAAGTCACCCGCAAGAAGAAGAAGAGGCCTATTACGAAATCATTCGGACTAACTCCGATCTGCTGTTGCGCCTCATCAATGATATTTTGGATATTTCCCGTTTGGAAACGGATCGCGTTTCGCTCGTGTTCGAGCCGTGTAACGTGATAGACCTTTGTCAACAGGTGACTACGTCGGTATCTTATTCACGCCAGTCGGGCAACACATTGGTTTTTGAACCTCGATACGCAGAATATGTCCTTACCACGGACAACCAACGCTTGCAGCAGGTGATCATAAATCTATTGACGAATGCCATCAAGTTCACGACAAATGGTACTATCACACTTGATTTTAGTGTCGACGAACGTACCGGCATGGCCGTTTTCTCTGTCACAGATACAGGAATCGGTATCCCCGCCGAACAACGTGCTTCGGTATTCGAACGATTCAAGAAGCTAAATGAACATGCGCAAGGCACCGGACTCGGATTGTCCATTTGTCAACTGATTGTCGAGAAGTGGGGTGGCAAAATCTGGGTCGATCCGGATTACGACGACGGTGCCCGCTTTAT
The DNA here is from genome assembly GCA_031262265.1 of Prevotellaceae bacterium. Taxonomy (GTDB): domain Bacteria; phylum Bacteroidota; class Bacteroidia; order Bacteroidales; family Bacteroidaceae; genus JAISIB01. The sequence continues at coordinate 306 of JAISIB010000091.1, read as the reverse complement.
CTTCACGCACCCAATTCGCTGATAGACACCGTCTAATGAGTCCGATAACGGCAGTTGTCGGACTTTCTATGGGGCTACTCCTTTTTTCACCGTTACTTATCGAATTATCCTCGTAAGTTATTGCGATAACTTACGAGCTTATTTTCGTAACAAAGCCGCTTATCTTAGCCTCTCTTGTGCTCGTCGTCACTATCAAGCGCAACGAATAAAAATTAAAGCCGAAAAATCACAAAGTTTATTTGTACTAATTAAAAATAGTGTTACTTTTGCACCGCGTAAACGGATATAATACATTATCAATTGATA
>JAISIB010000208.1 GCA_031262265.1 Prevotellaceae bacterium | reverse complement strand
CACCGCGCACACGGCCAGAGGCGCAGGCAAAGGACCGCAGCCCGAGCGGCTCCACGCAGGCGCGAAGCCACCGAGAAATAACATTTTTTTTGCTTAAACGGGGGGGGTATAACGTTCGTTAACAGACACGCAAAATTGCTCCTCCGCTCGGCGGAGGGTGTTTTCGGAATATGGTACAGCGTCTGTCATACGAAAATCTGCTTTTTCGGGACAAATTTAAGGATTTATTCAAACAACGAAAGCAATTATAACAAAAATTTGTTTTATTAGGTCATTCTCGTATATTCACAGCACCATCGTTTTTAAAATAAAAAGCAGGGAAGCCTTGCGGCTTTCCTGCTCGAACCGTATATCTACCACACTCACGCCGCTGCTGTCGGTACAGTCTCGCTTATCGGTAGAAAACGAGACATCGGAATCGGGACAGCGGCTTTGTTATCAGCGTATCTTCTTAGGATAATCCGTTCTCCAACACGGTGCCGTCACTTTTCAGTACCATCTGTACTTCGTTGTCACGCAGTTCCATTTCTACGCGATAGAAGATTTCCGAACCACGCTGTATCTTCTCGATCGTTTCAAAGCGATACTTCGGAAAACGATCCTCCGCCGACGTCTTCACTACGGCAGGTAAATCTCTACGCGCGATTTCGCGAACGACCATCAGCAATTCTCCTTTCTCATCGTAGTATGCGACGTAGTCACGAAAGCGGACGTCGAACTCCACCTCATACACGCCTGCTCCAAATTCCCACTCCGAGTCTGCTGCGCGAGGAAAATCTTTCACAAACTTCTGTTGCAGGCTAACGGACGGCATCGTTTCACGCGCACGCGATGCCCGGTGTTGCCTGATCATACCGGCTATCGCCTCGTTGGAATAGCTTGTCGTCATTGCCGGCTCCACTTGTTGCGCATTGGCGATTTGCGTCGTAAACAAGCCAACGAATAAGATGCTCCATACATGTAATCTTTTCATAACTCTTATCTCCTTTTCTAATTAAATAAATACTTCTTTCGTATAATGATGCAACAAAAGTAAGCAGGGAATTGGGAAACAATCGGGAAAAGCCGAATCAATTCAGAAAGAAATGACGAATCGGTGCATGCCGCCTTCAAAAGAATAGCCGATAGAGAAGCCGTACAAATCGCAAATGGATTTAGCGATGGATAAACCCAATCCGGAAGATTCCCTGTTGTGCGAATCGTTCCGATAACGGTCAAACACCTGCGTAGCCGCTTCGGTACCGGTATTCGCAACGGAGAAATGGTCACGCGTGACATGAATGGCGACGCTACCTTCCTCTTCGTTATGCGTAATCGCGTTTTTTATGAGGTTACTTAACAGAATGTATGCCAGATCCTCGTTCATCCGACAAACAGACGCTTCGTCTATCTCACACGTTACCGCAATCTTTTTGTATTCGGCTAATTCTCGGAAATCTACCAATATCTCATCTACCAATTTGCCCAAGTCTATTTCCCTTACATCCGGAAATTGATTGTTCTTTATCTTCGATAATAGCAACAAACGAGTGTTCAGCCGTTTCAACCGATTCAGAATAGCAAGTATCGAAGCAATCTCGGCCGCATTTTCCGGTTGGTCTTGCTGCTTTTCGAGTAGCAACTCCAACTTAGCGATGGCGACGGCTACCGGAGTCTGCATCTCATGCGAACTATTTTCGAGGAAAATCTTCTGATCCGTGAAACTTCTTATCACGCGCTCCAAAAGTTCTTTGACCGACTGATTAAGTTGTACATATTCGCGAATACGCGTTTGCGGCAAAGCAATCATCTTGCTATTGTCCAAATGGAACTTATCCAGCTCACCAAGTAGCTCATAGAAAGCTTTGTTGGCACGGGTGATCACCGTACGGCTAACGGCCAGAATACTCAACGTCAGCATGAGCCAAAGCCCGCACACGAGGTAAAGCATATTCTTTGTCAGGTCATCCGTCTCTACGGTAGAAGTAAAGAACTCTAAGCGATAGAATTTTTCGTTACGCTCACACCGAAAAGCAGATACCAACATACGGACTTCTTCCCGTTCCTCTTCCGTAGCAAACCAGATGGTCGTCGTCACGAAATGCTCCAAAATGCCCTCCGCCTCTTGCTGCGTGATTTCTCTCACCGCCAGATTCAGCGGCGACTGCTTTTCCATGGTCTCCACAAAGCCGTCTATCCGATTGGAACGGGCTATAAACTCTTGTTTCAAGTTAATCAGACCTTCATCATTGCCGACGTGTATTTCCCGCATTTGCAAAAGCAGATAGACGACCGTCCATAATAACATAATGACGGAGAAAATGAGCGTAATACGCACGATTAGGTGATTGACCAACCTCATATCGTCAATTTATAACCGATGCCATAGACATTTTCCACTACGGTATCTGCGTGATGATCCTTTAATTTTTTCCGCAGATTCTTTACTTGCGAATAGACGAAGTCGAAGTTATCCGCCATGTCCATATGATCTCCCCATACGTGTTCGGCTACGGCTTCCTTACTCAGCAGGCGGTTGATATTAGTGGCAAAGAAAGAGAACAGATCAAACTCTTTACGGTTGAGATTTAACGACTCTCCGTCCACACACACGGTACGTTCTACGAAATCTACCAACACATTGCCCATTTGCAGGTTTTGTTTGCCATCCATTTGCTTGCGTCGCCACACCGCCTTTATACGTGCGTGCAATTCCGACAGATGAAAAGGTTTCGTCAGATAGTCGTCGGCACCCGAATCCAGTCCGAGAATTTTATCTTCCAGCGAGTTGCGAGCAGAAATGATAATGATGTTACCGCTCTTACCTTCTTTTTTCATTTCTTCCAGTACCCGAAATCCGCTACCGCCGGGCAAATTTATATCGAGCAGTATGCAATCGTAGTCATACATCAGTGCCTTATCCATAGCGGTCAGGAAATTGGTCGCTTTCTCCACCACGTACCGCTCACCGACAAGGAACTCCTCCATTGCCTGCATCAAGGCCAATTCGTCTTCGATAATAAGAATCTTCATCGCTTACTTATCTAAATGTCCGGCTCCGAAAGTTGCACCGGAACGCCTGATCACACAAACTTTTCTCGCTTTTGTAAATTAAGCGAACCGATCATCAACCAGACACAGCCTGCGACCGTTAAGAAAATACGGCTTTTCAGAATCGTACTCTCCCAAATGAACGGATGCATGTCGCGCGGCATATCGTACGGGTTAATGAATATATCCCAGAAGGTTTCGGATACGAATTCCGTGAAGATCATAAGCAGAATACCTATAATAATCACCACGACAGCCGTTCCGTTGCCGCTCCGTAGAATCGTGGACAACATAAACGCAAGGTTTCCGAAGAAAAAGACGGGGAACATCACTTGCGCAGCCATTTCAAATTCATCTACGGGGTAGAGTAAATACGTACCGACAAAGGCAAAGAGCACTAATATTACGTAAACGATCAAATAGATCATGAGTAAACGAACGCCCCATACTTTGTAGCGATAATTAGGTACTCCGAAAAGAATTTCTAAAATACGGGTATCTTCATCGTTCTGTATGCCGAATACCGCAGGATAGAAGACTAATAGAAAACCCGGGAAATATAGAATACTAAAGATAGCACCTTCGTTAATTTCCATCTCTTGCCATGCTAAGTTGAACATAAAGAAAGCGTAGAAACCAAAGGCGGCAAGCACATACCAAAAGAATTTGCCGGCAAAGATTACCTTCATATTGTATCGCATCAGTGCCGGAACGACAGAAAAAAGTTGTTTCAGGGTCATAAGTCCATTTCTATTAGTACATGTTCTTCAACAAACACAAATACGCGTCTTCCAGATTGGCTTCCGCCGGTAGCGCATTCTCATAAGGTTTCTCCATCGAGATGTAGCGAACCTGAATCGTATCATCGTTCTGTATATGGTTCACCACAAGCGACTTATCTAATTCTTCCTCAAACCGGTCTTTCGGCATATCGAACGTCCATACTTTGCCATGCGCCAATTCGACCATATCAATCGGGTCTCCGAAATATTTCAGGTCGCCTTTGTTGATAACTACCACCTGATTACAAGAGCTGGAAATGTCTTCTATGATATGCGTCGAGAAGATAACGATTCTATCTTTACTCAGTTCGACCAGCAAGTTGCGGAAACGTATGCGCTCGCGCGGATCAAGGCCGGCCGTAGGCTCGTCTACGATCAAGATGCGCGGCAGATGCAACAATATCAAAGCGATACCGATGCGCTGCTTCATACCTCCGGAGAACGAGCCTATCTTATGGTCTTTCCGCTCGTACAT
>JAISIB010000185.1 GCA_031262265.1 Prevotellaceae bacterium | reverse complement strand
TATCCAACAAGATTAATGCGCAGTCGTCGGTTAGTTTTGTCAAGGCCTCTTCGCCCGAACGTGCAGTCAATACTTCGTAACCTTCGTGTTGTAGGTTGAACGAAAGAATTTCACTGATATGCGGATCGTCGTCCACTATTAAAATCTTTTGTATCATGGCCTTTTGGATATTTGGTCGTACAAAGGTAACAATAATCCGTACGAACTACGATTTTGATACGAGGAAAATAAAATAAGATACCCGCTTATGCGAGCAATTTACCCGCAGAAATACACAACTCACCCGAAACGCCCCGTTATGTAGTTTTGTGTCTCTGTTTTCTCGGGATTGGTAAACATCTTGCGGGTTTCGCTGTATTCTACCAACTCGCCCAACATGAAGAAACCCGTATGATCGCTCACCCGCGAGGCTTGTTGCATATTGTGCGTCACGATTACGATGGTGTATGTACTACGTAAATGAAAAATCAAATCTTCTATTTTCATCGTTGAAATAGGATCAAGCGCAGAGGCGGGTTCGTCCATCAACAACACAGTGGGCTGCACCGCCAACGCACGAGCGATACATAGCCGCTGTTGCTGTCCGCCCGACAAGGCCAACGCAGACTTCTTCAATTTATCTTTCACTTCTTCCCACAAAGCAGCGGCGCGCAACGACTCCTCTACCCGATCGGCTATAAACCGTCGGTCGCCCATCCCATTGACGCGCAACCCGTAAGCGACGTTCTCGAAAATGGATTTAGGGAAAGGATTCGGACGCTGAAAGACCATACCGATACGCCGACGCAAGTCGTCTACTTGTACGTGCGCGCCGTAAATATCTTCACCGCCTACCAAGCATTTCCCTGTCAAGCGTGCTTCGGGTATAAGATCGTTCATACGGTTGAACAGGCGCAGAAAAGTAGATTTCCCGCAGCCGGAAGGACCTATCAGCGCAGTGACGCTTTGTGCAGCTATCCGCATATTGATATGTTTCAACGCGTGGAAACTACCATAGTAGAAATCAATGTCCTTAGCTTCTATCATACTATATATAATCGTTTAGGATTTGTGTGCATGTTTGCCTATGCGTCTACGAAGCAGATTGGCCAACAGATTGATACATAAGACTACTCCTATAAGTACCAATGCCGTACCATAAGCAATCGGCCGTGTAGCTTCCAAGTCGGTACCGCTGGTAGCAATCACGTAGAGATGGTAGGGCAACGCCATTGCCTGATCGAAAATGCTCGTAGGCAGTTGCGGTAAGAAATAGGCAGCCACCGTAAATAATATGGGTGCCGTTTCACCGGATACGCGCCCAACAGCCAATATCAAGCCAGTAATAATATTCGGAAAGGCGACCGGCAACACAACGCGCGACACCGTTTGCCAACGCGAAGCACCTAAGGCACGGCTGCCCGTACGATAGGTGGCCGGTACGGCTTGTAACGCTTCTTCGGTAGTACGTATCACTAACGGAAGTACTAACAAACCCAACGTAAGCGAGCCGGCCAGAATAGAATCTCCGAAGCCGAGCGTACGAACGAACAAAGACATGCCGAATAGCCCAAAGACAATGGACGGTATGCCGCTTAGATTGTTTGTCATGATACGTATCAGTCGCACGATTCTCCCGTTTCGCGCATATTCACTCGTATAGACAGCCGACATGACGCCCAGCGGAAACGCGACCACCATACTTCCTATCACCAAGTAACAGGTGCCGACTAACGCAGGCCAGATGCCGCCGGCCGTCATGCCGTCGCGCGGAGCAGTAGTGAGGAACTCCCAACTGATAACTCCTGCCCCGTGATAGACAATGAAGCCAAGTATCCAAAACAGAAGTCCGATGACCAACAGGCCTAACGAACGAAAGATAAAGAAGGCAATTTGTTGTTGTAGTTTAGTCCTCATATCCTCAGAGAATCTTGGAAGATTGTTTGCCTGCCATCCATTCGGCAGACACACTTATGAGTAAAGTCAGCAGAAACAGCACGCAACCCAGCACGAACAGTGCCTGATAGTGTGCGCCGCCCGCCGGAGCCTCACCCAACTCTGCCGCAATGGTAGCGGGGATGGTGCGTACGGACTCGAACAAGGAATGCGGCATCACTGCGGCATTGCCCGTTACCATCAATACGGCCATCGTTTCACCGATTGCACGCCCGATACCCAATACGACGGCTGCCGAGATTCCCGATGAAGCGTACGGGATAATTACCTTACGAATCGTCTGCCAATGTCCGGCTCCCAATGCCAAACTGGCCTCACGCAGTTCGCGCGGAGTATTGCGCATAGCGTCTTCGGCGACGGTGATAATCGTAGGAAGTGCCATGATTGCCAAGATAAGGCTACCGGTAAACGCCGTTTCTCCCACCGGTAGCGCAAAGGCGCGCTGCACCAACGGCACCAGCACCACCAATCCGAAGAAACCATACACCACCGAAGGAATGCCTGCCAGCAGTTCTATCGCAGGCTTCATCCATTTGCGCGTGCGCGTGCCGGCCAATTCGGAAAGGAAGATGGCTACGCTCAAACCTAACGGCAAAGCGATCAGGATAGCCACGATACTTACGAACAACGTCCCCAGAATGAGCGGCAATACGCCGAACAAGGGAGCAGGCGTTGCCGTCGGCATCCACGAAGTGCCGCCGAAGAAATCAGCCGGACGTATGTCTTGTGAGGGTAGCGTCTTTACGCCTGTCATACCGGTCGGTGCGTATTGCTGCGGTAGGAAAGCGATGATGCCGGACGTTTCCCGTATGACTTCGGCCAGTTTGTCGGGCAACAGGGCATAGTCTTCGCCCAACTCGGATTCGGAATAACGTTGAAAAATATCTTCGATACGATAAGGAACGATTTCCGCATGCGGATAATCGCTACTAAGAGCATTCCATACGGTTATCTCACCGTCGAATATACCTTTGATTTCGTTTACGCTCAATCGCTCCACAGGATTTTCCGCATGCACATAGAGCGCATACCCTTTCTCCACGGAAGGAGAGCGGAACAAGCCCGCTCCTTCCTTGAATAAAAATACCGTAATGGTGAGCATTGTCAAACCGGTGACCGCTCCGGAGACGGTCAGGAGCTTTTCTATGACATATTCGCCCGCCCGCCGCAGTTTTTTCGTACTCATCACCGTACCGTGATAAAACCGATTTCCGATACAATCAGTTGTCCTGCGGACGAAAGTACGTAATCAACAAACGGCTTTACTGTGGCTTCCGATTTCGCTTCGTAATAATAATACAACGGGCGTACGATCGGATAACTTTCGTTTTTCGCATTGGCAACCGACGGTTCGGTATAGCTCTTTCCACCGTCATACGAGATCTTCAAGGCTTTTACCGACGTATTAAGATATGCCAAGCCCACATAACCGATGGATCCTTTCGTTTGGCTGACCGATTGTATGATCGCACCGGTGGCAGGCATACTCATAATACCATTCATATAGTTTTTATTCTTCATCACGCTTTCTTTGAAGAACTCGTATGTGCCCGAAGAGGTCTCACGGGAGTAAGGTACGATACGCAGATCTGTGCCGCCCACTTCTTTCCAATTGGTAATCTTACCCATAAAAATATCGGCCAACTGTTCGCGCGTCAAACCGTCGACTTTGTTATCCGGATGAATGACTACGGCGAGAGCATCATAGGCTATGATAATTTCCTTAGCGGCTTTCCCCGCGGCTTTTAGCTTCTCGCGCTCATCAAATTTAATCTTGCGTGAAGACTGTGCGATGTCTGTCGTACCGCTTAGCAGGGCGGCGATGCCCACGCCGCTACCGCCACCGGTAACGGTAATTGAAGCTGTCGGATTTTGTTTGAGATAGGTTTCTGCTTCTTGCTGCGAGAGCGGAAGTACCGTATCCGAACCTTTGATACGTTGAGCGGAAAGTGTGAGAACGGAGAGTGTAAAAGCGGTCACGAATAAAATGATTGTTTTCATCGTCGTTATATATGTTAGAATAGAGGTTAGAATTTGTATTGAAGTCGTAGGGTCAAGACATTGTCTTGGCGTTCATCGGGATGGGTGGAGTTCCATTCGTAATACATCTGTAAACGAATGGTCGAAGTAGCATACCATAGTGCGCCCGCTCCGAACGTACTGTACGAGAGAGCGGCAGGTTCGTACCAATCATACTTGGCAACGACAGCCAGCGGGGAGCGTCCCAAATCTTGCACCAACATAGCGTACCCGCCGCCGAAGTCATTGTCCAAGTGCGTACCCCATAAATATTCGGCGTGTAGTTTTCCGCTGCCGAGCGAACTTTTCCATTGCAATCGAGCATCCATGCCGAAGTACTCACGTTTGGCATAGCGAGACGTTTCGAGTTGATACGCAGCACCGTTGTAGTATGAAAGTCCGCCGCCGAAGGTCAATCTTTCCATCACTCCCGTCGCCGATAGATGACCGATAAAATCTTTTCGGCTATCGGTCTCTTGTTTGATGCCGTTGCCCGCAAACAGTCCGGCTTCTAGCTTCAAAAAACTCAATGCCGAACCTTTTATCGGTTGTAGAGATAGCATCACACCCAAATCACGTTCATCGGGAAACAGGGTTTGGAAGATTCTCGAACGTTCCGGCGATTCGCGTTGGCTGGATGAATAGGCGATTTCGTAGCCGAACGGGCGATTGAAGAGACCGGCGCGCAACGCGTTGTTACCTTTCCAAGGGTCTTTCAGATTCAGGTACGCGTCTTTGACGCCCATGCCTTTCTCCGTCATGTCAATTTGGAAAACGGCCGAAGCCAAACCTTTCTCGTAGGAAAACTTCAATCGCCCGCGTCGAATACCGAGTCGATTAAAAGATTTGTTGAGGTTCTCATTGGCAGCACCGACCTTGAGCGAAGCTTCTTTCTCGCCAAGCTGCCACTGCGTCTGCACGTAACCCGATACTTTCAGGGGAGATTGTAGTTCGGTGGACTGCGCCCGCAACGCACCGGAAGCAGTTAAGCAAGCGAGCAGTAAAAACGTTGTTTTTTTCATCGTCATAGTTATCTATTTAATTTTGACGATGCAAAATTAGGAACCGATTGCTACGAGTATCCGTAGAAATTGTTACTTAATCGTTAAGATTTATCCGCTGATGCTACCGCAATCGCAACCGATCCCCTATTTCGGGGATATACTCTCCGTCTTTCCGGTTCATCTTATACAGATTCTTCAAGCGGATTCCGTAAATCTGAGAAATCAAGTGCATCGATTCGCCTTCGCGTACGATATGTACGGTGTAAGGCTTATCGGCTTTACGTTTCTTCTTACGCAGATAGATAATGTCGCCGTCGGTCAGTGTGTACTCTTTATGCAGATCGTTGTACTTGACAAGCTTGCGCCACGAAATATCCAGTTCCTTACCCAACGCACGGAACGTGTCGCCGTCGCGGGCAACGACATAAGCCATACCGTTGGCGATGTACACGACATGTTCGCCGGTCGGATAAGTCTCGGCCAGCCGTTTCTGTTCACGCTTCGAGAGGGCTTTCGTATCATATTTATAGAGTTCGTAATCTTCGATAATCTGAATCAAGCGATTGGCGTAGGACGGATCCGTAGCGTAGCCTGCCCGCTTCAATCCTTTCGCCCAACCCCGGTAATCGGTCGGTTTCAACTCGAAAAGGAAAGCGTAGCGACGGCCATTCACGAGAAAGGCGGAATGATCTTCGTAGGATTCGCGAGGATGGCGATAAGCTCTGAAACATTCGTTCGGAGCATCGTCGGTATGCCGCACCGAACGCCCCGTCCATCCGCCGCCGCATTTGATGCCGAAGTGATTGTGACTGCGACGTGCCAATGTACTACGCCCCGCCCCACTCTCTAGCAGCCCTTGTGCCAACGTGATACTGGCCGGAATCTTGTGTTTACGCATTTGCTCAACGGCAATCTCCCGATACGTCTCTATATAATCGGTATAGGCAACCGTGCGCCGTTGTGCCGGCAGAGTGGCGGGCAACAGCAGAATAAGGAAGAAAAATAGTATGTTGCGACTCATGTAATACTCTAAAAATATGTGTGGCAAAGATAATGGTTTTTACCTTATCAATCAGCGTATTCCATATAATAGCGTTAGCGAAGTAGTCATTTCGGTCGGTACACCGGAAACTGTTCCCGGAATCCATTTAGGCATTTTAGAAATAACGCGCAGGCTTTCTTTATCCAATAGCCGATGTTGAGATTGTATCACTATCGGATTCTTAATCGACCCATCAGTAGTAATAGTGAATGCTACGCCAACGCTTCCTTGTATTCCTGCTCTCACAGCACTCAACGGGTACTCCATCGTTTCTGCCAGAAAACGACCTAACGCCTCGTCTCCATCCGGAAACGAGGGTTCCACTCTCGTAGTATCGACTATTTCCGCTATCAGTGGAGGTTGCTGTACGGGTAACTTAATTTGTATGATACCTTCTTTATACTTAAATGCCGCTCCACTTATGGATGCAATATCATCCGAAGGTACGTTGGCCAGCGTTTTGAATGAATGAGTGTGAACGGAAGAACTATCTGCCTTCAAAGTGACAATGGTCAATCTCAGATACTCACCGGATGTCGTCCGAAATACTCCCGATCTACCGGTATATACACGTTCCATATCATCAGACTGAGACGCTGCGCCAATATTGTCGGCAGACTTGAACAACAGCACGTTGGGAACCGGACGTTCATGCGCATCGGTTACAATTCCCGTGTACTCATACAGCACCTGCGGAGATACCGTAGACAACGTATCTTGTGCAGCCACAACGGTCGGAATTACCGATAGACAAGATGCGAGCAATGCCGGCAACAACAGGTGTCCGGCTGTGTTTATGCGTATAAGATTCATAGTAATTGGTTTTTAATCGGTACAAAGCTACGAAGAATTTCGTTTTTTAACAGAGAAGTACTCCGTATTATATCGCAAATACGTAAACAGTAGCAATTTCGTTACTTCTTTTTTTGCTGTTACATAATAAACTCCTTATTTTTGCAACGGCTTAAAATCAGTGGAATAATGAAAACATCCGAACTAATAAAAATACTCAGCGCGAATGGTTGCTATTTCCTTAGTCATGGAGGAAGACACGATCGTTGGTTTTCTCCCATCACGGGAAAGACTTTTCCGGTACCCCGACATGGCAGTCAAGAAATACCGAAAGGAACAGAACGTAGTATTCGCAAGAGAGCCGGTATAGAATGATAGTAGTAACAATTAAAAGAAGATAATATGAAAATAACAGCTATTGTAGAAAAAGGTAGCGACGGGTTGTATGCTATCTATTCGGAGCAAGAGATGAATAATCATGGACTTGGCGGATTCGGCAACAGCGTAGAGATTGCGAAGGCTGACTTTATGCAAAGCATCGAAGAGGCAAAGCTCCTGATTCAGGCAGATCAGGGCAAACTACCAAAAGAGTTTACCGATATTCACGTGAATTTCAAGTTTGACATTGCTTCTTTTTTCAATTACTTTGATTGGATCAATGTGAGTAAATTCGCATCTTATGCCGGTATCAACGAAAGTAAACTGAGGCAATACAAAAGCGGTGTGGCATTTGCCGGAGAAAGAACCACCCAGAAGCTATTGGCAGCCATTAAGCGATTAGGCAGCGAACTGAGTGCTGCATCATTATAGTTTCTCTCACTCCCTGAAAACAAAATATACGGCCATCACCAGACAAACGAATGCCGCGAGATGATTCCAGCGAAGTTCGGTCTTGAAGGCTACGATGGAGAAGGCCGTGAAGACGATGAGCGTGACGACTTCTTGAATGACTTTAAGTTGCATGATGTCGAACGGACCGCCGTTGGCACGAAAGCCCAAACGATTGGCCGGCACTTGCAGGCAGTACTCGAAGAATGCGATACCCCAGCTGAAAGCGATAACGACGATCAACGGGAGCGCATCGAACCACACGTATTCTTTCAGTTTCAGATGTCCGTACCACGCGAGCGTCATGAACACGTTGGAACAAACGAGCAGTAAAATGGCATAGATGCCTTGCGAATACATAGAAAGGGAGGATTAAATTATTGTTTGAAAGTTATTCCAAATCCAGATCGAAGTCAAACGCCGAGTCATCCAGAAACGTAGGGGTATTGAAGTCGTCCAGTTCGCGACGGTCTTTCTTGGTAGGGCGACCGGTGCCGCGTGCGCGACCGACGAATCCGCTGATACGGCTCATCTCCAACAACTCATATTGTTCGGGGGGCGTGATGTCTTGCAACATCTCGGGAACAAGCTTGGCACCGACACGGTTCTCGATAGCTTGCAGTATCCGGAAAGAATACGTAATAGGCGGCTTACGCACTTGCAACACATCGCCGGGCTTCACGGTACGCGAAGGCTTCACGGCAGTGCCGTTCATCGTGATTCGCCCTTTCTTACAGGCTTCGGTAGCGATAGTACGCGTCTTATAGAGACGTACCGCCCACAACCATTTATCAATGCGGGCTTCACTCATTGGGCGTCTGAGAGGGTTTGCGGTGGTTGTATCGGTTCATTGTCAGGTTAATACCCGATAAACAGAAACTTTTGATGATTTCTCCGGCAGTTTCCAACCGTTCGGGCATCGTTTGCCGATCTTCTTCCGTGAAAGGGCTAAGTACATAGTGCACCTGTGCACCGCGCGGATAGTCATTGCCGATGCCAAAGCGCAGGCGGGCATACTGCTGGGTCTCTATGAGCGCATTGATACTTTTCAACCCATTGTGACCGCCATCGCTACCGCCGGCTTTCAGGCGCAAGGCTCCGAAAGGGAGTGCGACGTCGTCGGTGACAACGAGGAGATTCTCAACGGGGATTTTCTCTTTTTGCAGATAATAGCGTACGGCCTTTCCGCTCTCGTTCATATAGGTAGACGGCTTCAATAGAATCAGCTGCCTCCCCTTCAAGGAAAGAGTGGCGACGCCTCCGTAACGTTTATTGAGGTCGAAAACGATATTGGACGCCTTTGCGAGGGCGTCCAATACCATAAAACCTATGTTGTGCCGAGTTTCGTGGTACTCATCGCCCACATTGCCCAGACCGACAATCAAGTACTTCATTTACCGTATCGCAAGATGACGATTTACTTCGCGGAAGCAGCAGCAGCGGCGGCACCACGAGCGGCACGCGTCAACTGTACGGCGCAGACTACAGCGTCTTTTGCATTCAGCAGTTCGATGCCGTCATACGACAACTCACCCACTTTAATGGTCTTACCCAATCCGAGCGGCGTGACGTCAATATCCAAATGCTCGGGCACGCGATCGTACATGGCTTTCACTTTCAGCTTGCGAATCTGCAAGGCCAGCTTACCACCGGCTTTCACGCCTTCGGCCAATCCGTTCAGCTGAACGGGCACTTCGATAACAATCGGCTTACCATCGACGATTTCAAGAAAATCGACGTGCAACACGTTATCTTTCACCGGATGGAATTGAAGATCTTGTACGATAGCTTTGCAAACGTGTCCGTCAATGTCAAGGTTGATGACAAAGATGTCGGGCGAATACACCAATTTGCGCAAAGATTCGGCCGTCACCGTGAAGTGTACGTTCTCTTTGCCCCCGTACAATACGCAAGGCACGTCTCCTGCGCGACGCATAGCTTTCAGTGCGCGCGCTTGTGCAGACGAACGTTCGGCAATGGTTCTTGCCGTTCCTTTCAAATCAAATGATTTCATTTTTCGTTGTTTTTTGTGTTACTCTAATTAAGTATTTATGCCTAATTCTCCATCACACGAATGCGAGATGTCGCAAAAAGCGGCGCAAAGGTACATTTTATTTCGGAATAACGTTAAACCTTCGGGCACTTTATAACTTTTTTCGTCATCGTCGCTTAGATTCTAAGATATACTACTACTTGTCCCTTCATATTTCTCTTTTCACGTTTCTTAATTGATATTCTCAATAGTCTAAATAGACCGACGGGATACACTTCTATTTGTTTTGGGATAGCCAAAACACAAATTTGCTGTTAATCGTATATCATCTTACTACTTATAATCTTTCTTAAAGACATATCATTATCAAAAACAAATAAATAAATATTTCCTTCCATGAAACGATATATTTCACGCCAAAATCTATAATGTGCTGTTATATACTTATCATCATAAGGTAAAAGTTCAGCCATTAATATATTGTTGTCTATTGCTGAAAAGAACAATGTGTATTTAGCCAATTTGTTTTTTAGAGAGAATAATGATGATAAACAAGTCGAATAATAGGTGTCTGCCCAGATGTATTTCTTTTTTGTCCTATACTGAGTGAGATATTCTCTCTCCGATGTCGTAAGTAAAGGTGATTCGATAAATAAATATCTATCTTGATCGATTATTGAGTCAGAAACAGCGATTGTCTTTCCACTG
>JAISIB010000149.1 GCA_031262265.1 Prevotellaceae bacterium | reverse complement strand
CAATATCGTGGAGCAACTGAAAGAAGCCTACGGTTCGAACGTCATTCCCATTCAGTATCCGGTGGAGACCGGAGCTAACTTCAACGCGCTGATAGACGTGTTGTTGATGAAGAAATATTCGTGGAAGCCCGAAGGCGGTGCGCCTACTATCGAGGACATTCCCGCCGACCAGATGGACAAAGCTATGGAAATGCACCGTGCGTTGGTGGAAGCGGCTGCCGAGAACGATGAAGTACTGATGGAGAAATTCTTCGAGAGCGAATCGCTCAGCGAAGACGAAATGCGCGAAGGTATCCGCAAAGGCTTGGTAGCGCGTGGTATGTTCCCCGTATTTTGCGTATGCGCAGGCAAAGACATGGGCGTGCGTCGACTGATGGAATTTCTGGGTAACGTAGTCCCGTTTGTCTCTGATATGCCGAAAGTGGAAACGACCGACGGCCACGAAGTTGCACCCGACTCGAAAGCCCCCGTATCCCTTTACTTTTTCAAGACGAGCGTAGAGCCGCACATCGGTGGCGTATCCTATTTTAAAGTAATGAGCGGTACGGTAAAAGCCGGAGATGATTTACTAAATGCCAATCGAGGTTCCAAAGAAAGAATCGCCCAGATGTATGTAGTGGCCGGGCAGAATCGTTTCGAGGTAGATCAATTGTGCGCCGGCGACATTGGCGCTGCCGTGAAGCTGAAAGATGTGAAGACGGGCAATACGCTGAACGGAAAAGACGTAGAATATAAATTTGACTTCATCAAGTATCCGAATAGCAAGTATACCCGTGCCATTAAGCCTATAAACGAGGCGGACGTGGAGAAGATGATGGTGTTGCTGAACCGTATGCACGAAGAAGATCCGACGTGGGTGATTGAACAATCGAAGGAGTTGCGCCAAACATTGGTACACGGGCAAGGAGAATTTCACTTGCGTACGCTGAAATGGCGGATGGAAACGAATGATAAGTTGGCGATTAAATTTGAAGAACCGCGGATTCCTTATCGGGAGACTATCACTAAGACGGCGCGCGCCGATTATCGACACAAAAAGCAATCGGGTGGTGCCGGACAGTTCGGCGAAGTGCATCTGATCGTAGAACCTTATAAAGAGGGGCAACCCGTTCCGGAAATTTATAAGTTCGGTAATCAAGAATTCAAAATCAGTGTGAAAGGACAAGACGAGTATCCGTTGGAATGGGGCGGTAAGTTAGTCTTCATCAATAGTATCGTCGGAGGTTCCATTGATGCCCGCTTCATGCCGGCTATATTGAAAGGAGTAATGGGGCGTATGGAACAAGGACCGTTGACGGGTTCGTATGCACGTGATGTGCGCGTAATTGTCTACGACGGTAAGATGCACCCCGTTGATTCCAATGAAATTTCATTTATGTTGGCGGGACGCAATGCATTTAGCGAGGCCTTTAAGAATGCCGGCCCAAAGATTCTTGAACCGATTTATGATGTGGAAGTACTTGTGCCGTCTGATAAGATGGGCGACGTGATGGGCGACCTACAAAGCCGTCGCGCCATGATTATGGGTATGAGTAGCGAGAAAGGTTTTGAGAAACTGGTAGCCAAAGTGCCTTTGAAGGAAATGTCTTCCTATTCAACCGTGCTTAGCTCGTTGACCGGAGGACGCGCTTCGTTCGTTATGACGTTTGCCAGCTATGAACTTGTGCCGTCCGACGTACAAGACAAACTGATTAAGGAGTTTGAAGCGAAGCAGACAGAAGAATAATTATTTCTAATTTAAGATAGTTAAGGTTATGAGGGGTGAATGCGTGCAGCATTTGCCCCTCAGTATTTTAAAGAAGTATCGTGTGAAAATATCTTACTCGCTCGTTGAAATAACGAACTCGCTTATTTTACGAACAAAGTCGCTAATTTTGCGATTTGCTTATTCATAATATTTCTTTACCTTTGTTCCGTGAAATATCAACTTACAGGTCTTTTACATATACGGAAGTATTAACTCTAACAAATCTGCGTAATGAGAACACGAGGCTCCATGTTATGTTTTTCTGCTTTGTTATTGTGTGCTGCTTGTCAGCACACGGCAAAGGTGAAGTTTCCCGTCACAGAACAAGTGACGGTTCATTTACTCGACAGTTCGATGATGATGGGTAGTCCGATGGATATGGCACGTTATCAGGATTTCCTGTTGATTAGCGACTATCAAGGCGACAGTTTGATTTGGGTCTATGACATGAACAAACGGCGTTGCGTACAACGACTGGCTCCCGTAGGCGAAGGTCCTCATCACTTTACTTCGCCGCTTCAAATGATCGTGGACGATTCTCGGTTGATATTGCACAATCGTTGGCGTTTCACGTATCAACCATATGAAATGTCGGTGCGGGCGGATACGATTCATCTCCAACCGATAGGCTCGCTTGTCAGAATGTGGCCTACCGTCGACCGGCTGTGTGCGATAAAAGACAATCGCTTGGTTGCGGTTGGCCCGACCGAAGAGCGTTATCAGATACTGAACGACCAGGGGCAAGTGATTGACTCGATCGGCGAATACCCCAGCTTCATACGAGGTGAAAGCGGACTTCCTGCAACGGCGAGGTATATAGCTCACCAGACGTCGATGACTTATAACCGCCGCGACAACCTTCTGGCGTCAATAAGTCCGCACGTGTTGGAAATCATTGATTGTAACGGCGATCGTCCGGTAGTGAAAAAGACAATTTTACTATCTATGTACGGTTATTCGCCGGATATATCGGAGACAGGAACTTCGGTCAATTCGGAGGTAGGTACTGAATCCGGTGCCGTACGTATCTCGTCGACGGACGAATATATATACCTCGTTTACGATCCTAACCTTATTGGTGGAGAACCTTCCCTTAAATTAGAAATATGGGTGTTTGATTGGGAGGGCAATCCCGTGAAGAAAATTCAGACGGATAGAGATACGCCTTGCATCTATGTAGCCGATGATAATCGTACGGTATATTGTACCGTTAAGGCACTCGATCCAGTGTTGGCCACCTTCTCATTGTTTTGACGATCGACTATAAAAAAATCGGGAGTACCCCCATACTCCCGATTACAGTTAGTCATAAATCAATTAAATCAATTGATCAACTTAACACGGTGCAAAGATATGTGAAAATATCGGTTGCAACAAATGATAGTCGGCTTTACGAATAGATTTTGACCGTTCGTTCTCCGCGCAAAACCGCCAGCGCGTTGTCTGCCAATGCTTGCAATTCATCTTCGCCAGGGTAAGCGTGTACGGGAGCTATGAAGGAAATATATTTTGTCAGCCGCTCGCGTACATAATCACTATACACGATGCCTCCCGTCAACAAGATGGCATCCACATGTCCGTGCAATACGATACTTTGTCCCCCTACGGCTTTGGCCGTCCGGTAGATCATGGCGTCTATGACAGCTTGTGCGTGTGAGTCGCCGCTTTGTGCGCGTCGTTCCACTTGTATCATATCGGTCGTTCCGAGGTGCGCGTATACGCCGCCGCGTCCGCAAACTAATCGACGCATTTCCTGATGCGTATATTGTCCGCTGTAACATAGATCAACTAACTGGCCGACGGGCAGTGTGCCCGTTCGTTCCGGTGAGAAGGTACCTTCTCCGTCCAATGCGTTATTGACGTCGATGACGCGACCTCGTTGGTGCGCCGCAACAGAAATGCCGCCGCCCATGTGACAAACGATCAAATCGAGATCTTCATAGGCTTTCCCTTGCTCATGCGCGTAGCGGCGTGCGATAGCCTTGTGATTGAGCGCATGAAAGATGGAGACGCGCGGCAGTTGTGGCAGTCCGGTGATGCGCGCGACGTCAGCTAATTCATCTACGACGACAGGATCGGCGATGTACGCCTTGCAATCGGATAGCGAGGAAGCCAATGCGTCGGCGATCAGTCCACCCAGATTGGACGCGTGGGCGCGTTGTGCGTGCAACAAGTCACGGCGCATGGCTTCATTGACTTCGTAAACGCCGCTTTCCATGGGTTTGAGCAAACCACCGCGCCCGATAATGGCGTCAAAAAGGAAAGGTATGCCGTTTTCGGACAAGGTTCGCAATATAAGTTGCTTGCGAAATTCAAACTGATCGTTAATGGTAGGAAAAGGAACCAGTTCTTCTGCCGAATGGCGCAGAACATAAACGAATTCTTGTCGCTCGTCCGTATAGACGCCGAGTTTGGTAGACGTAGAACCGGGGTTGATGACTAAAATCTTCATGTAGATAGTTGGCTAATTCTTGCAGGTGAGGCACGCCATAGCGATGCTGTAATATTTGGATAGGCCGGAATCGCTACGTGAAGGCAGTACGACCGGACAAATAGGGCCTTGAAGCAAACCGGCCATTTCGGCTTTGGCAAACAGCGATACCGTTTTATAAAAAGTATTGCCGGCCTCAATATTTGGGAATATCAATACGTCAGCTTGCCCGTTGATCGGAGAAACAATACCTTTGATATCGGCCGCCGATTCTTCGCAAGCTGATTTTACGTCTAACGGGCCGTCGATAATAACGTCACCGAATTCACCGGCTTCGGCCAATTCTACGAGATTGACGTAATCCAGCGAATTTTGGAACTTGGCACTGACTTTTTCCGAGAAATGTATCAGTGCGATGCGCGGTTGTTTAATGCCGAAATCCCTGCACGTATGAATCGCATACCAGATCATTTCGATACGTTGCTGCAAACTGGGACGCGGAATAACGGCTGCGTCTGAGAAGAAAAGGAGTTTGTTGTACGTCGGAATTTGAACGACCGCTAAATGGGTAAGTACTTTTCCTTTGGGAAGTAGTCCATGCTCTTTGTCGAGTATGGCGTGCAAAAGAGTGTCGGTATTGATCAATCCTTTCATCAGGATATCGGCCTTTCCTTCGCGTATCATTTGAACGGCCGTGCGTGCTGCTTCGTCCGGCGACATTCCTT
>JAISIB010000060.1 GCA_031262265.1 Prevotellaceae bacterium | reverse complement strand
AAACGGTGGAAAGCCGGATTCTTGGCTGCCAGAATCAACACGTCGGCGATGAGCAGCAAGAGAATGAGCCATGCGACGGCCTGAAATTGTTCGTTATAATCGGTATATATCGTCGTTTCCATATCCGCTTTGGCCAGTTTGTTTATTTCGGCAGTCACCGCACGCTGTGCCGAGTTGCTATTATCCGCTTGTGCGTAGATTCCTTTACCGGCTTGTGCGATTTCGGTACACATTTGTTCGTTCAACTTGGTAACCACCACGTTTCCATCACCATCGCGGCGATAGTCCCGCGTACCTGCAACAGGAATCGGAGCACCGGCAGGCGTTCCCACGCCTATTACGTTCACCTGAATGCCTTTCTCCTGCGCCGCTTTCACGGCTTCGATTGCACCGGTTTCGTGATTCTCACCGTCTGTAATAACGATAATCGTTCGGGCAACGTTCTCTTGCGAAGTAAAACTACGCGTGGCTAACGTCACGGCCGCGCCGATGGCCGTACCCTGCTTCGTTATCAAATCCGGCTCAATAGTTTCCAAGAACATCTTTGCCGAAATATAATCGGTCGTTATAGGTAATTGCGTGAAGGCATCCCCTGCAAATACGATCAAACCCACTTTGTCGTCTACCAATTCGTCAACCAGTCGAGATATAAGCCGCTTAGCACGCTCCAATCGGTTGGGCTGTACATCTTCTGCGAGCATCGAGTTAGAAATGTCTAAGGCTATCATAACTTCAATGCCTTGTCGTTTCACCGTCTGAGGGCTTGATCCGAATTGCGGACGCGCTAAAAGAAATATGAATAGGCCGACGGCTGAAAAAGCCAGCCAGAACTTTACGTTAGCGCGTATCTGCGATACGGCAGGCATTAGCGGAGCGAGCAATGCAGGGTCGCCGTATTGACGGAGCAAATGCCGTTTTCTGATATTGGAGTAAATATAGAAGGCCGCTAACACGGGAAGTATCAGCAGCAAGTATAAATAGTCGGGTTCTGCAAATCGAAACATATTATCTAACCGATTAAGGAATCTTCTTCAATAAGGAATGCCGTAACAATAGTTCGAGCAACAAAGCCAATAGTCCAATCAACGCATACGGTAGGTACTCCTCCGAACGCTTGCTGTATTCTTTCACGTTGAGCCGTGTCTTCTCCAAACGATCAATCTGCATATAAACCTCTTCCAGTTTGGAATTACTCGTTGCTCGGTAGTACTCGCCACCGGTAGTGGAAGCAATTTCAGTAAGCATCTTTTCGTCGATTTCAACGGGGACGTTTACATACTGAATCCCCATAGCCGTCGGATAAGGATACGGTGCGGTGCCGTTCGTGCCCACGCCTATCGTATAAACTCTTATATCAAAACTTTTCGCGATCTCAGCTGCTGTTAACGGGGAAATGTCTCCGCTATTGTTTGTGCCGTCAGTAAGTAGAATAACAACCTTTGATTTTGCTTGACTATCCTTCAATCTGGTCACAGCATTAGCGATACCCATGCCGATGGCCGTTCCATCTTCTATTAATCCCGTTTGTATGCTACTGAACAAATTAAGTAACACCGTGTGGTCGGTCGTCAACGGACACTGCGTAAAGGCTTCTCCCGCGAAGAGCGTAATGCCGATATTGTCGTTCGGTCGCCCCTGAATAAACTCTGCTGCCACCTCTTTCGCAGCTTCGAGCCTATTTGGTTTTAAATCTTCGGCGAGCATACTTGTCGACACGTCTATGGAAAGCATAATGTCAATACCTTCGATTTCGCTGCTTTGCCAACTGTTTGTCGACTGTGGCCGCGCAAGCACACACACAAGCATGATGAAACAAAGTATTCGTAAGACAAAAGGCACGTGTAAAAGATAGTTTCGGAACGTTTTCGGCGCCACATCATACATGCTCGTATCCGATACTTGCAAGGCAGCTTCTCCCTGCGAACGTCGAAAAACATACCACAATATATATGGTATGAGTAAAATCAGCAGTAAAAAGTATTCTTTATTCGCAAATAGCATGATTCATCTCTCCTTTTTATATGAGGTAGTACACGCGCATCACCGCATAGACAACCGCGCCAATAGCCGCCGCCGAAAGCAATACGATTCCTGTAATCAATATTATTTTCATCCGTAGCGGACGTTTCTCAACCACAGTGATCTCGGTCGGTTCGGCTTTCTTCTGCGGATCTTCTACTTCCTTCGTGTCATTAATAAAGCTGATCGCGTGCAATAGATTGGCGTCATTCTCATTCAGCATAGGATAATGCTTCGCAAACTACACCAAATCCGCCGTTTGAAAGAGGAAACGCAATTCGCGCAACTCTTCCGGCGCACAACCTTTCGTCAGTCGTTGAATAATCTCATCGGATGTCATCTCTAAGGCACTCACGCCGAATCGGTCGCTAATGTATCGACGGATTATGTCGGTCAGTTCGGTATAGTAAACCTTCGGTTCTCCTTTCTGCGCGATTTTATCGGCTTTTACCCGCTCTATCTCGTTCAACGCTTGTACGTGCGGCGGAACTTTCGGTTCTACCTTAATTCGGCGAATAATGGGCTGATTGTCTTTTAAACGTATAATCAAATAATACAAAGCCGTGCTACAAAGCAATAGCAGGAGAAAAGCAAACAAGATTCCTCGCCAATCCGCCCATGTCAAGGGCACGCGCATAATATCTTTCGGGCCAAAAAACTCATCGGGCTTATCTACGTCTACCGGCACGCTTTCTACTTTCAACGCCAACGAACCGGAGGAAGAATACGCCTTTCCATCGACCAATACTTCTATGGCAGGAATGTAATAGAGTGCCGAATCGAACGACGTGATAACGTAGCGTTGCGTCAAGTGTACCCGCTCCTTGTTATTCAGATAGGCGGTATCTGTCTTCGCGGCTTCCAACACTTCAATTCCTCGTACCAACGTGTCCGGCCATGCCGGCATAATGGCCGTTTGTCCCTGATCGATGGTAACGTCAAGTTGCAAAGTGGCTTGTTCGCCGATGCGAATATCCGTTGGCTCTATCTTAGCGTCCACAGTTACGTTTTGGGCAACGAGAGGCAAGGCGACCGTTGTCAGCCAACACATACACCTTATTATATTATATAGTCTCCTCATCTTGTCTAACTACGTTTTGCAAACAGCGTCATTAGTGCTTTCACGTAATCTTGGTCGGTACGCACAGACACCGAATCCACGTTACACTTCGTAAATGTTTCGTTAAGCTGAGCCTGACTTTGCAGCCAATAGGCTTGATGAATATTTCGTACAGCTTTGGAAGAAGTATCAATCCAACGTTCCGTACCGGTTTCGGCGTCCGTTATTTTCATCAACCCTACGGACGGCAGTTCAGCTACGCGTCGATCATAGACTTGAATAGCCACGATGTCATGCTTACGATTGGCAATCGTCAAGACATTGCGGAAATCTATTTTGTCGATAAAGTCGGATAGCACGAAAGCCGTGCATCTGCGTTTGATTACGTTGGTCAAATATTCCAGTCCGATACGGATATTCGTGCGACGACTCTCGGAACGAAAATCTATTAGCTCTCGAATAATATACAAGATGTGTTTGCGGCCTTTTTTGGGCGGTATGAACTTCTCAATACGGTCGGAAAAGAAAATAACACCGATTTTATCGTTGTTTTGAATAGCGGAGTATGCCAACGTAGCAGCCATTTCCGTGACAATATCTTTCTTGTATTGCGTCGTCGTACCGAATTCGAGACTCCCCGATACGTCAATTAACAACATGACCGTTAGTTCTCGTTCTTCCTCAAAGACTTTTACGTACGGCTTATGGAAGCGCGCAGTCACATTCCAGTCCACGTCGCGAATATCGTCACCGTATTGATACTCGCGAACTTCGCTAAATGCCATACCACGCCCCTTAAAGGCGGAATGATACTGTCCGGCGAAAATATTTCCCGACAGTCCGCGTGCTTTGATTTCGATTCGGCGTACCTTTTTAAGTATTTCCGTTGTCTCCATCATCGCCGGATTTAAGGCACTTCTACTTTATTGAGAATTTTACTGATGATATCTTCGGATGTGACGTTGTCGGCTTCGGCTTC
>JAISIB010000019.1 GCA_031262265.1 Prevotellaceae bacterium | reverse complement strand
CTATCTGTTGGACACCGATAACGAAATGAACAGTGATTTTGATCGCGCAATCACGCATCAGCTCTACGGCGGCGATTGGGAAAACCGTTTGAAGCAGGAAATTCTATTAGGTATCGGCGGTATGCTGACATTGCAGGCACTCGGTATCCGGAAAGAAGTATATCATTGCAACGAGGGGCATGCCGCGTTGATCAACGTACAACGTATTTGCGATTATGTAAAGGGCGGATTGACATTTGAACAGGCCATCGAATTGGTACGCGCCTCGTCCCTCTACACCGTGCATACGCCCGTGCCCGCCGGCCATGACTATTTTGATGAATCTTTGTTCGGAAAATATATGGGCGGCTATCCTGCGTGCATGGGCATTACTTGGGATGACCTGATGGGGCTTGGTCGCAACAATCCCGACGACAGAAACGAACGCTTCTGTATGTCGGTATTCGCTTGTAATACTTCGCAAGAGGTAAACGGAGTGAGCAAATTGCACGGAAAAGTGTCGCAAGTCATGTTTTCAAATATCTGGAAAGGATATTTTCCGGAAGAAAGTCACGTAGGCTACGTGACAAACGGCGTACATTTCCCGACGTGGAGCGCAACCGAGTGGAAGGTTTTGTATCGGCAGTATTTTGATGAAACGTTCATCGACGATCAATCCAACCCGAAGATTTGGGAAGCTATTTACAATGTGCCCGATGAAGTGATCTGGGCGACGCGTCAAACGATGAAGCGTAAATTGGTAGATTTTATCCGTAAGCAATTCCGCGAATCGTGGTTAAAAAATCAAGGAGACCCTTCGCGCATCGTTTCACTTATGGAAAAAATTAATCCGAATGCCTTACTTATCGGCTTCGGACGGCGTTTCGCTACCTACAAGCGCGCCAATCTGTTGTTCACCGACCTTGATCGGCTGGCAAAGATCGTCAACGACCCCCAGCGTCCCGTACAGTTTTTATATGCCGGCAAAGCACATCCCAACGACGGAGCCGGACAGGGACTGATTAAGCGTATCATAGAAATATCTCGCCGTCCGGAATTCTTAGGAAAAATAATCTTCCTCGAAAACTACGACATGCATTTGGCGCGTAGATTGGTGAGTGGCGTAGATATTTGGCTAAATACGCCCACAAGACCCCTCGAAGCATCGGGAACATCGGGAGAAAAGGCACTAATGAACGGCGTTCTCAACTTTTCCGTCCTCGATGGTTGGTGGTTGGAAGGTTATCGAGAAAAGGCCGGATGGGCATTGACCGACCAGCGTACGTATCAAAATCAAGAGTATCAAGACCAATTGGACGCAGCGACTATCTACACGATCTTAGAGACCGACATCATTCCTTTGTACTACAACTATGGAACGAAAGAATACTCGGAAGGATGGATAGAATACATCAAAAACTCTATCGCGCAGATTGCGCCGAACTACACGATGAAACGTCAGTTGGATGACTATTTCACTAAATTCTATCAGAAACTGGCTACCCGTTTCCGCGCACTTTCTGCCTCGGACAACACCAAAGCCAAAGAACTGGCCGCATGGAAACAATCCGTTGTCGACAAATGGGAAAGCATTGAGGTCGTTTCATCTGAGAAGGAGGACGGCATGCAGACGGAACATATTCAGAGCGGAAAAGATTATACGATAACCTACGTAATCGATGAAAAGGGACTGGATGACGCTATCGGGTTGGAACTGGTGGTCACCTACACCGATGCCGACGGGAAACAGTGCCTTTATTCGATCACCCCCTTTGAGGTGGTCAAACGGGAAGGTACGCGATTTACGTTCCGGCTGGTTCACAGCATCCCCAATGCCGGCAGTTTCAAATTCGCCTACCGTATGTTCCCGAAACACCCTGATTTGCCACACCGGCAAGATTTCTGTTACGTGAAGTGGTTTTATTGACAAAATTAGCGACTAAGTTATGCAAATAAGCCGGTCGGATAATCCGATAAGCGAGTAAGTTATTCGGCGCACCTACCGGCTACTTGAAGAAAGGTACGGAAAAGATGGCAAAATAGACTCGTTCGCTTGCACATTCGGGAAAATAATGTACCTTTGCGACCGCAATCGGATTAATACTCCTTGCAAGATCGCGACCCAAGGAAGTGTGGGTGAGTGGCTGAAACCACCAGTTTGCTAAACTGACGTACGGGTCACCGTACCGGGGGTTCGAATCCCCCCGCTTCCGCAGAGATATGTAAGAAAGCCCGTTAGATTATAACCTAACGGGCTTTCTTATTCTGCGATGGCCATTACGTGCCATCCTAAGTATGCTTACTTCAAATACAACAATACCACTACGATCGCTTCCTCCTCGGGCAGTTGTATCGGCGGAGTGTCTGTGGCAAAGCCGCGGCGGTAGCTGACAAGAAGACCGTCCTTTAAAGGCAAATCGGATTTGATATAGTTGTCTTGATAGTTGACCGGATCCGCCCCGTCTATATCATTTTTAATTTCCTTGCGGGTCGTATAGACTTGTTTGCCGAGCTTATCATAATAGGCATAGTCGGTTCGGATAATATCGTTTTCCAAGGCTGTAAAATAAGAAAAATATATTCTACTATCAGTCTCATAGATGTAACGAAACGCCAATGCCTGATGAAATTGCTCTTGCGTCAAGCTATTCTTGAACGGTTCAATAGAACGTTCGTTCTTGAATATGTATTTAGGCTGCTTTCCTTCATCGGAGAAGACGTACAACGTGTCTCCTTTGTCTTTTGAATAGAGTTTATCCTCATATCTATAATGGACAGCATCTTCCAGTTCGAAAGAATAGACCATATTTTTATAGCCCGAGCCACTATATTCATAATAGTTGGGGTATTCTGCCAATATCTGCCCGCCGGTATCTATTAC
>JAISIB010000158.1 GCA_031262265.1 Prevotellaceae bacterium | reverse complement strand
ACGTAGGCAACTTAGTAAGGCATATTCAGAGGTGCTTGGTATCCAAAAGTATGAAGACCTTAAGGCTAATCTCGAAGAAAAACAGGATGAATATCGCCGCAGATCAGCAAAACCGGAGGAGCAAGAGGAACTGAACCAACTTCATGCGGATATAGCCAATACACATATCGAGATTGAGAATTATCAAGATCAGATTGACGATCTGAAACATGAACGAAATCAGAAAGAAAAAGAAGCCGAAGATATTCAACGGAAGTTAATTCGCGAAGGAGACAAAATGACTTTGGAAGAATTAAATCTTTTGAAAGAAGAACAAGTAAAACTGGAACAACAAAAAAATGAAATTCAAGAGAAGCTGAAAGATTTGTTAGATGTTATTCCCTTCGCTCTGGCTGGCGAAACATTAGCAGATATTTCCGAACAATTAAATAACGAACGGGATTTGTCCGAACAGAAATATCGTCAAAATGATGTTAATGAGAAGATAGACTCGATTCGACAAGATATTGAGGCTGAACGTATTAAAACAAGCTATGTAATTGACGTAAATATCCGTGATTTTTACGAAGCACAGATAAAGAAACTCGTAAAAAAGTATTTTTATTCTGACTTAAAAGAAATTCCCGAAAATTTAAATGTTCTACATGACTTTTCAAGTGTCGAAACTAATGAATTTAATCAGTTAGTAAATACCGTTAAGCATAGCTTTAAAGACATTTTCTCACAAATGAACACAGAATATTCTTTTGCGAAGAATCAACTTGATTCTATTACGAGAAAAATACGTGATGCAGAAAAGAGCGCGGAGGATGAATACATTGCTGCATTACGAGACACGAAAGAACGTTTGGATAAACGTATTATATCCATTGAGAACGAGATAGAGTCTATTGTTTTGAAGATTGGAGAGTTAAACAACCAAAGTAAGACATACAAACAGCGACAAGAGATTCTACGTAAGAAGATAGATGAATCCAGTGTATATTCTGAAAAAGAGCAGAAAACGAAGCAGCTTATTAATCGCTTACAAAAGTTTATCAATCTGTTTAAAGAAGAGAAAAAGAAATCATTAGGTGAGAAAATGCTTGTATCTCTTGATACTCTTTTGCATAAAAAGAATTTTATCAAAAAAGTAGATGTGGACATCAGTATATCCGGTGATGACATTGATATACTCCTTTATAATGGAAACAATAAAATTATAGATAAAAGTTCGTTGTCAATGGGAGAACGTCAAATGTACGCATCCGCCTTGCTAAGTTCGTTAGTGGATGAATCGGAGATTGAATTTCCTGTTTTCATTGACAGCCCAATGCAGAAGTTTGATGAAGAACATGCCGAAAACATTATTCGACACTTTTATCCCAATGTATCTAAACAGGTTGTTATCTTCCCTCTTATAAACAAAGAACTTACAGCAAAGGAGTATAATATTCTTCAATCTAAGGTGTGCAAAGCGTTTTTGATAAACAATACATCTACTGATAGTTCTGAGTTTTTGGAGACAACGCCCGAACAGTTTATAATCACTTACAACGATTTATACAATGCAAATTAACATAAGAACATCTGAGAAGAATCAGGACGTTGTACGTAGACTGACAACTAAGTTGCCCTATGGCACAAAGGAAAATGTTATTGCCAGAATTGCATTGGGCTATTCGTTGCAAACTGGTAAAAAGTTCCAAACTGGAGATTTCAATTTATATGATTCCAAAGGGAAAGAGTATAAAGATCATATCTTATTTGATGCAAAATATCGAGACTTCTTTATAGCTTTAGTTTGTCAGTATTATGGTCTGTATAAGACGGACGATAATATACCTAAATACATTAAACTTCATATTGACCATGGTTTGGAATTGATGGATACAATTTTCCAAGATAATTATAACTATACGTTTTTTGATTTCTTGGTGGAGTATATCGAAAAGGGAACTTTGGCTTTGACAGATTTGAATGTTTCACTGGATGCGGTGCGAAATAACCAACAGCATATAGAGAAATCTTTCTACGCTAATCCGATTAAAATTCAGGTTGGAAACAATCTGACCGATGACGGTGAGCCATTATATTTGAATCTGAATGATACTAAACTATATAATAATTGCCATATTGCAGTAGCTGGAAATTCCGGAACCGGAAAAACTCAGTTCGCGTTAGAATTCCTGTCACAAATTTATGAGCAATCGAATGGACACGTTAATTTTATATATCTTGACTTTAAAGGATTGAAGCAAGACGATGTAAAGCGAATGGACAAGTTCTTTCAGAATACGAGAACAAATTTTGTAAATGTCCCACAAACCCCATTCCCTGTAAACCCTTTGACGTTCATAGATAATATCAACGAGGTAAATAAAACGATGGGGATTGATAAGTTTGTAGATATTGTCTGTAAATATTCAAACCTCGGAATCAAGCAAAAAGGGAAATTGCGGGAGGCTACTTATAATACCTTTATTGAGCAGAGAGGTGGTTTATATCCAACTTTAGAACAAATAAATGAACGGTTACAGGAAATTGTTGGCGACAAAAAAGATACTTTGACGGAGATTATGGACGAGTTGAGTCGGTATAAGATTTTCATTGATGACCCCAAAAACGAATCGAACTTCCTGAATACAAACTTATATTTGTCCCTTTCTGGTGATTTATCTAATTCTGTGCGTTTTACTTCTCTGTTCCTTATCATAAATTATCTATATAACACATTTATGAATATGGATAATAGTCCGGTAGAGAATAATGTTAAAGCACTTCGTTATGTACTCCTTATTGACGAAGCACATGTTCTCTTTAAAGAAAAGAAGTATCAGGATATTCTGGAGAAACTGTTGAGAGAAATTCGTTCAAAAGGAGTTTCTGTTGTTTTGCTTTCGCAAGGCATTGACGAATACAATCAACCTAATTTTGATTTTTCCAGTATGTGTGAGATTGCTTTCTTGTTGGATATCAAAGACAAGAATATAAAATCAATGGAAAAATTTCTTGGGATGTCGGGAGATAGTAGCAAGAAGATTGCTCGTAGTATGGAGAAAATTCAAGCTGGACAAGCCATAGGTAATATCAAAGAATATAATAAGGGAGATTTGTTTCGGATTAAGCAATTTAAAGATAGATAATCATGGCAACACCATTAACTCCTATAGAAATTGCTGATTAGTATATTGGGACAATATATACTTGTACCTAATATTCTTGTGAGAGTAAGATGGCCACTTGTGATTGCGAAGTGTTATCTCTCCATCAGCCACTCAAAAACGTTTTTGTGGATGATGCCGTCCCGACTCTGCAAGAACGAGTCAGTGGAGAGGAGGTACTTTGGATAGTTGTCTCTAACCATCACCAGTGCGCCGAACTCTCGCTGTTCTGTTTCGGGGGTAGCCAACTCCCACGCCACCTGATAATACTCTATATTTCCGGCTTTGTTTTTCACGGTGAAATCTATTTCGCTGCCGCGCATAGTTCCCGTCCACACCTTGTAACCCCGACGCAACAATTCAAGATAGACCACATTCTCAAGAATATGTCCCCTGTCCGCCCGACGGTCGCGCCCGAGCAGAATGTTGAGCAATCCCGAATCGACGATGTAATACTTCTCCTGAGTGGCAAGTTGCTTTTTGCCCTTGATGTCAAAACGGTTCACCTTATAGAAAACGAAACTTTCGACCAGATATTCCATAAACTTTTCGACCGTCGCGTGGTGAATACGCTGGTCGTCGGCTTTCAATGCCCCTGAAATACCGCTTGGCGAGAGGCGATTGCCAATATTCGAGGCCGTGAACTTGACAATATTGTCGAATGCTCGCTTATCGTTGATCTTGTGGCGTTGGGTAATATCCTTCTCAATTATGGTGGTATAAAGGGCTTCGAGGTATTCATACACCGCATCGAACCCTTTTTCTCGCAACTCGATTCCTTTGGGCATCGAAGTCTCGTTCACATAGTCGAAGAAAAGAGCTTCGTAATTGAGATATTTGTTGTCGGTGTCAATGTTTCGTAGTTCGAGGTATTCGGCAAACGAAAAGGGCAGAATAGATATCTCGATGTACCTGCCGCTGAGCAATGTGGCAAGTTCGCCGGAGAGTAGGTTGGCGTTGGAGCCTGTGATGTAAACATCCACGTCGGGGGTAACGAACAGACCATCGACCAATTTCTCGAACTCGCCGATGTTCTGTACTTCATCAAGAAAGACGTAGTTCGGTTTCCCGACTTGCAGTCTGGATTTTATCTCAAAATAGAGATCACTCCACGACTTGCCGAGGGCGTCTTCGGGTCGTTCAAAGTTATAGGACTGCGTTTGTGCATTATCTATGCCGGATTTGTGTAAATAGTTCCTGAACAGTTCTAACAGCGTAGATTTCCCCGAGCGACGTAACCCCGTTACGAATTTGATGATACCCTCATCCTTGTATGAGAGGAGTTTGTTAAGATACTCCCTGCGTTCCACATATTTTTTCATAGTGCCAAAGGTACGACATAATTTTATCAAAACTTGCAAAAAATGCAAGTTTTGATAAAAGTTGAGCATTGGCGATGCGATCTACGGCGCGCATAAGCTTGCCGTAGAGGTCTCCGCGTTTGTTTATACGGAGATAGAGCAACCTCACCTTTGCTTACGTCGAAAACACCACTTTCCTTGCGGATAGTTCCGAATTTTGTCGTAAGTTTGTCCGATTTTAGAATTTTCATGCTACACAAGATATTATATTATCCGGCTTTCGCGGCTTGGTGGTTGGCGTCGCTGCTGCCGATGCGCGTGCTTTATGTCGTATCGGACATACTTTATTGGCTGATTTATCACCTGTTTCGTTATCGTCGGCGCATCGTGTTTCACAATATCTCTTCTGCTTTCCCCGAGTTGTCGGCCGCAGAGCACCACCGGATAGAACGCAGTTTCTACCGCTTCTTTGGCGATTATCTCATGGAGACGGTCAAATATTTCTCGATGGGCGAGCGGCAGATACGTCGACGTATGACGTTCGGCGGACTGGCGCAGTTGCAAGAAGATTTGAAGCACCGCGATTGCATTGTCTACATGGGGCATGTCGGAAATTGGGAGTGGGTGACGTCTTTGCCGTTGTATCTGGACGCATCGGTGGTGGCCGGGCAAATCTATCATGCGTTGGAGAATCGAGTGGCCGACCGTCTGTTCCTACGCATGCGCGAGCGTTTTCGGGCAGTCAGCATCGAGATGCAAGGTGCGCTTCGTCCGTTGGTACGCTACAAGCAACAGCATACACGTTTCATCGTTGGGTTCATTACCGACCAGTCGCCCAACTGGCCGTACGTGAAAATGTGGACGGAGTTCCTGCATCATAAAAGTGCGTTCTTCACCGGTGCCGAAAGCATCGCGAAAGCGACGGACGCCGTCGTTTATTATTTGGATATGCACCGTGTGAAACGCGGTTACTACCACGCCGATTTCGTGCGTATGAGCGATACGCCCAATCAGACGGCCGCCGATTATGAGCTGACCGTCGACTATGCGCGCCGCTTGGAACAAACCATCCGTCGCGACCCTGCCTGTTGGCTTTGGAGCCACAACCGTTGGAAGCGCACGTACGAACAATACGTCGAGCGACAGAAAGGGTAGTTTCTTCTCGGAAGCGAGTGATCCCTCTTACTTTGCCGGCCTGATTTTATTTCTTTGCGGCAGTCTTACGTGGCTTGCGCGCAGCCGGTTTAGCCGGTTTTTCTCCTTGTTGCTTGACTATTTCGAGCGTAGCGGCGCAATCCAATGACGCCGGATCGGTACCTTTGGGAATCTTGTAGTTCGCTCCTTTGTATGCGATGTACGCTCCGTAACGCCCGTTGCGGATGGATAGTTCAGGCTCCTCGTCAAATTCTCGGATGACCTTTGCCGCTTCCGCTTGCCGGTGTGCCAGGATGAGTTCCGTCGCTTCTTCTAACGAGATCGCCATAGGATCTGCGCCTTTCGGTATGGCAACGAATTTGCCGTCGTGTCGCACGTAGGGGCCGAAGCGTCCGATGCCGACCACGACCACTTTGTTTTCATAATCTCCGAGCGTGCGCGGCAGCTTGAATAGTTCCAACGCTTCATCCAACGTAATCGTTTCGATAGACAGTCCTTTGGTCAGCGTAGCGAAGCGCGGTTTCTCCGCATCGTCCGCCGTCCCGATTTGTACGGCGGGGCCGAAACGACCGATCTTTGCCGTCACTTGCTTGCCACTCACGGGATCTGTGCCGAGCACGCGTTCGCCTACGCGATGTTCGCCGCGTGTGTTGATAGCCGTCTCCACTTCGGGATGAAAGTCTTGGTAGAATGTCTTGATAATCTTTGTCCATCCCTTCTTACCTTCGGCCACTTCGTCCAGTTGCTGCTCCATGTCGGCCGTGAAGTGGTAGTCCATAATGTTTGGGAAGTATGCCGTCAGAAAATCGTTGACGACAAGTCCGATGTCCGTAGGCAATAGTTTGCCTTTCTCGTTGCCGATCGTTTCTTTCTTCGTTGCTTCTTTGACGAGGCCTTTTTTCAGGGTCAGCACCTCAAATGCGCGTTCCGTACCGGTCTTGTTTCCTTTCTCCACGTACCCTCGTTTCTGAATGGTAGAGATAGTGGGCGCATACGTCGAGGGGCGGCCGATGCCCAGCTCTTCCATTTTGCGCACCAGACTGGCTTCCGTATAGCGGAGCGGAGCCTGTGTGAAGCGTTCGGTGGCTTCGATGGATTTATAAGCCAATGATTGTCCTTGTTTCATGGGCGGTAGCAAGCTACTCTCGTCGTCGGATAGCGTATCATCGTCATAAGATTCGCGATAGACGCGCAAGAAACCATCGAACTTCACCACTTCTCCCACTGCGGCAAAGGTTTCCGTCTTCCCGCTGATTCCTATGGTGACTATCGTCTTTTCTACTTCCGCGTCGGCCATTTGGCTAGCGATTGTGCGCTTCCAAATCAATTCGTACAACCTTTGTTCTTGTGCGCTGCCTTGTATGGCGTTTCGTCCCATAGCCGTTGGGCGAATGGCTTCGTGCGCCTCTTGCGCTCCTTTGGCTTTGGTCGTGTAATGGCGCGTCTTCACGTAGCGGTCGCCCATTAGCTCGCTGATGGTTGCGCGGCTGCCGTTGATAGCTTCGTTGGAGAGATTCACCGAATCGGTACGCATGTAGGAAATCAATCCTGATTCGTACAAATTTTGTGCGATCCGCATCGTCTGAGCTACGGTGAAATTCAATTTACGAGCTGCCTCTTGTTGCAGAGTAGAGGTTGTAAACGGCGCAGCCGGCACTTTTTTCAGCGGGCGCATCGTGATATCTTGTACAGAGAAAGTCGCTTGTGCACAGTCTTCGAGGAAGCGATAGGCAGCCGCTTTGTCCGGAAAACGAGTAGGCAGTTCGGCCTTCACGTCTACGGGTTTCCCGTCGGCATCCGGTACCTGAAAAACGGCCGTCACGCGGTAGCTGGCTTCCGTTTGGAATCCGGTTATTTCACGTTCGCGCTCTACGATGAGTCGTACGGCTACGGATTGCACCCGTCCGGCAGAGAGCGATGGCCTGACCTTGCGCCATAGCACCGGCGAAAGCTCGAAACCTACGATACGGTCAAGCACGCGTCGTGCCTGCTGGGCAGATACCAAATTGAGGTCTATCGTTCGCGGGTGTTCGATGGCTTGTTGGATGGCCGACTTCGTAATTTCGTGAAAGACGATACGTTTTGTTTTTGCCGGATCCAGATGCAACACTTCGGCCAAATGCCAGGAAATGGCTTCTCCTTCGCGGTCTTCATCAGAAGCCAGCCAGACGGTATCGGCCTTCTTAACCGCCGTCTTCAAAGTCTCCACTACCTTTTGTTTATCTTCGGGTATTTCGTAAATAGGCTTGAAGTCGTCTTTTATTTCTACGCCCAACCCTTTTTCTTTCAAGTCACGGATATGTCCATAGCTTGACAAAACTTTATATCCTGCGCCCAGATATTTCTCAATAGTCTTTGCTTTTGCAGGAGACTCTACGATTACCACATTATTTTCCATAACAGTTCAATTATCAGCCCGCAAAAGTAGAAAGAAAATATGGAAAACGTGCAAAAACAAAGCCGGACATGAAAATAAGATGCCCGCATATTGAAATATCCGGCTTTGATATTCCAATATGCGGGTATGTTGTTGGGCTAAGTTTGCGGCTACTGATGACCGCCCGGCCGTTACACGCAATCATCTGTACAATAAGCATGGCGAGCAATCAGGGTCTTCGCTGAACGACTCTTATAGATTTATTTCATCTCTAATTGTAAAATAATAAGGATAATGGTTCTTGTGCGCTGCGGGATGATAACTTCTAAAAGCGAATCTGACATCCGGAAAATCGCTCAAATGTACTTTTGCAAGTGCTTTTTCAGGAAAATCACCCCATTTTTCATCTCTTCTTTCCCAATCGCCCGTCTTATCTTCTCTTTTGTAATCTGGCAATGTTTCAAACAAGATATCACCGAAGATATCTTGCAATTTGTCGTCATACGTAGGGCCTGAAAGGAAAATGATGATATCAGGCTTAATAATGTCAAGTTCACCTCTTATAATATCTTTCGCAAACTCCTTGCCAACTGTATTGTAATATTGTGGCGAGATTATATCGTCTTCTCCTGTTTTATACAGTTTAACAATATCATTCCACACAAAGCGGAATGATTTATTAGGGAACTTTTTACTAATTCTTTCTATCAGTATATTCATTCCATTGCCCAGGCCTCTTTTATTCTTACTTCCTGTTATAGATTTGAAGAACGTTTGATATAATTCCATATTGTCACAGACAGATTTTCTGTAGTCGTAGTGATACCAATCCTTACCCGAGAATTCTTGCCCAAAGAACATTACTTTTACAACGTCCTTATCTTCAAATGCTTCTTCATCGTCAATGTACAATAAAAAAGGAAACGCTGCTGGCGGTTCTTGCGTAGGAAGAGTATACTTCGACAATAGCTCTTCGTACAAATCTTGTAATTGTTTGTTCATGTTCATACCTTAAATGCTTTTAATTTGATGCAAATATATCAAAATCCCTGTAAAGTTGTTAAACGAGCACGAATATTTTTTTGTTGGTATCAGATTTCGCCGGTATATTTTTACGGCTTTTGGGGCGTTTCGTTTGGCTTGCTGGTTTGTGATAGTCGATTGTTAAATTATCAAAGCCGCAAAATATATTTTTACAGTAAGATATGGCCATAACTTACGCGCTTATTTGGGGTTGAAACTTTTTTGATTGCAGAGAACACCGTATGCGAATTCTCCCTATATTTGCACGGATTACTGATACTAACCATTATTTATTATGAAAACTAATCGAATGAAAAACCTTCTCTGCCTGGGTGGCATGGGAGTAGCAATTGTGATGTTATCCTTAGAGTTTGTTGGTTGCGGCACAAAGG
The DNA here is from genome assembly GCA_031262265.1 of Prevotellaceae bacterium. Lineage (GTDB taxonomy): Bacteria > Bacteroidota > Bacteroidia > Bacteroidales > Bacteroidaceae > JAISIB01. The sequence goes on along the minus strand of JAISIB010000158.1, from coordinate 6,365 downwards.
AAATGCCAACGACCGACGTGATCCGTTTCAATCAGGTGGGATTCTATCCCATGGAGGCAAAGACGGCTGTCATTTACGGGGATAGTGTGGGAAATCGCCCGTTCCTTGTTCGTAATACGGACAATGGAGAAGTGGTATACAAAGGTATCTCGTCGGCTCCGCGAGGTTCGGACTTTTCTCCGGTAAAGACCTCCGTCCTCTCGTTTGACGTGCTAAATCGTGCGGGCACGTATCGCATTGAAGTCACAGACGTCGGTCAGTCTCATCCGTTCGTCGTCGGCGAGAACATCTTGCAAGACTTATCGAAGTCGACCCTTAAAGCGTTCTATTTGCAAAGGGCGTCCATGCCGATAGAAGAGCAGTACGCCGGCGAATACGCCCGCCCGCTCGGACATCCGGATGACCATGTGCTCATTCATCCGTCGGCGGTTTCGCCCGGACGCCCGGTCAATGCGGTCATATCCTCGCCGAAGGGATGGTATGACGCAGGAGATTACAACAAATACATCGTTAATTCGGGTTTCACGGTAGGCATGTTGCTCGCGCTATATGAAGACTACCCCGAAGCGGTGCGTAATTTGAAGGTAAATATACCCGAAAGTAGCAATCAAACGCCCGACTTGCTGGATGAGGCTTTCTGGAATATCGATTGGATGCTCACGATGCAAGATCCTGCCGACGGCGGAGTGTATCATAAGTTGACGACGCCCAATTTCGAGGGCTTCGTAAAACCGACGGACTGCAAACAGCCGCGTTACGTGGTAGAAAAATCAGTGACCGCTGCGCTTGATTTTGCCGCCTCGCTGGCACAGGCCGCGCGCATATACGATGATTACGCGGCGGATTATCCCGGATTGTCGGAGAAACTGTTGAGCGCAGCCAAGCGAGCTTATCAGTGGGCGCAGAAACATCCCGAGGCGTATTACATGCAGAATCAGATGAATGAGAAGTATGACCCCGACGTAGCAACGGGCACGTACGGAGACCGACGTGCGTCGGATGAATTCTTTTGGGCGGCGGTCGAGTTGTATATCACGACGCATGACGAAACATATCTCAAGGCTATTGAGCAATATTTCCCTGCTGCGTACACGTTGCCTACGTGGGGTGGAATCGGCGGACTGGGTTATTTGACGTTGATACGCTATCAAGACAGCGAAGATGCTAAGATAAAACCATGGGCGGAGCGCGCCGCGCAACATTTGCAGGCGTATGCGGAGAAAACTATTGACGGGGCGGATGCAACTGCGTATGCCGCTTCTTACGGACGCTCTGCGCGCGACTTCTTCTGGGGATGTAATTCGGAGAGAGCCGCCGGACAGGGAATTACCTTCCTATACGCGTGGCGGCAGAGTACGGATAAAAAATATCTGACCGCTGCACTGAACAACATGGACTACTTGTTAGGACGAAATGCGACCGGCTACTGTTACATAACCGGTGCGGGCTTCAAAAGTCCGATGTATCCGCATCATCGTTTGGCGGGAAGTGATGACATAGTAAACCCGTTGCCCGGATTCTTGGTAGGAGGTCCTAACCCGGGCAGGCAAGACGGCGCAGAATATCCTTCCGATATTCCGGACGAAGCCTATGCGGATGTAGAAGGGTCGTATGCCTCGAACGAAATCGCCATCAATTGGCAAGGATCGTTCGTTTGTTTCGTGACGGCATTGGCGGCCGCGCTCTCTTAGAAGCGGAAACCGACGTTCAGGTAGAACCGTACGTCCTTTGTCCAGTCGGAATAGTTGATAGAGGCTTCGATGGGGCCAATCACGCTGTCGTATCCGTAGGTGATAGAACCGCCGAGCATGGAACGACCGTTATCCGGTAGATCAATGAGCGACTCGCCCATGACGCCATAGTTGCCGGTGATGAAAGCATAGTGTTTGGCTCCCATACGTTGCCGCAATTTCAGGCGCGCCACGAATAGTGCGTTGTCTACCTGCTCTACAAAGTTGATTCCCTCAAAGGGAACTTGCAACGTCGCATAGCGGCCGACCACGTCTCCGCCTATGGTATTCAGAAAGGGAAAGGGCACATGCGCACCCCAAATGACGCGGCCGTACAAAGAAGGTAAGATCGTGAACCGGTTGGTGACCGTAATGGCAGACTGCCAGTCTAAAATGCCGATAGCAAGTGGCGTATTCCCGTCGTACGAGTGGAAATTGTCGGTGACAAGCATGAATTCTGCGTTCATGGCGGTACCGTATGTCGGGAACGAACGTTTGTCGCGACTGTCCACGCGTAGTTTGGCACGGTAGGTGAAGAATCGTTCGGCGAGCAATAGCTTAAAGTCGCGCCCGTGTGATTGTAACAAATCTCCGTAACGGTAATATTCGTAGCGCAGTCCTGCCTCGAAACGCATATTGCGCGTGGGATGCATCGAGTAAAGTGCTTCGGCAAAATGATCGTTGAACGTCGCGTTGTACGTGCGCCTGCCCTGCTCATAGAAGTTTACGTCGTTGTATTGATACATATACGAAAGCGTAAATCGTTGCAGGTTCGTCATGTGAACGTGGTAGTCCAGCCGCCCATAGGATTGCTTGCCGATCTTTCCGGTTAGCACGACGGTAGAAGCCAGGCGGTTGATGCGAGCGGCTATATTGAGTTGTCCCGTCAGATTGGTCTCGCTGTCATAGCGTATGCCGAGACGCAAATGTTTGTCGGCCTGCTGCTGCGTAACTATGAACAACAGATGATATCCTCCTTCGGGCAACACTTGCAGGCGGTAGTCTACGTGAGAGAAAAGCTGCGTGGCATAGAGCGCATCCATGGCGTTGTGCAGTTGCGTGAGCGTGATGTGCTGATGATCCGTGATTTTGATGCGACGATATAGGCGGCGCAACATATCGGCGTGTATGCCCGAAAACGAAATAGACCGTATCAGTATGGAGTCGTTTTTGGTCAACAGATGATAAAGGCCGTGCGGGGCCGGCTGGTAGTCCGGTGCTATCCCGATCTTTTGTTTGAGGCGCAACAAGTCGTCATATACCCTGCGCATGGCTTCTTGTCCGCGTCTGGTCAGCGTGTCGAGAGACGCTTCCGAAAAGCTGGCGGCACTATATCCCTTGACGTTGACTTGGGTGTATATGTCTACGTCGCGCAAGTTCTCCTCGTACTTTTGTTTCTCGGCGATGTCCGTCAATCGCCAGACCACGTCTATCAACGAAGAGATGTTCTGTTGAGAGTCCGCATCCGAACGTACGTCTACGCCGATGACGATGTCCGCACCCATACGGCGCGCCACGTCTACGGGAAAGTTGTTGAGCAGACCGCCGTCCACCAATACCATACTGTCCATGCGGACGGGCGTAAATACGGCAGGTATGGCCATACTTGCGCGCATGGCTTCCTGCAAGTACCCGCTATGAAAAACGACCTCCTCGGCTGTGCGCAAATCTACGGCTACGCAGGCGAACGGGATCGGCAGTTGTCGAAAATCTATCGAATCGTGGTATCCGGCGGTCAGGTCGTTGAACAGCGTATGCAGGTTCTCGCCTTTGACGAAGCCGTCGAAAACTTGTTCCGCCAGTTTGCCGGTCAGACTGACGGATAGCAAATAACGCTCGGCTTGTTCCTTCTCCGTCAATGTCTGTTGGCGGCGAATACTTTGGTCGCTCAATATAAACCCCCAATTCTGTGCTTTCACCATACTATCCATTTGTGCGGGCGTATATCCGATAGCATATAACCCGCCGACGATAGCTCCCATGCTGGTGCCTACCACATAATCTATCGGGATGCCGGCTTGTTCGATTACTTTCAGGGCGCCGATGTGGGCTACGCCTTTGGCACCGCCGCCGCTCAGTACTACGGCCACTTTTTTGCGGGGCGTCGGTTCGGATCCTACGATGTTCTGCGCAGTAGCGTCTACGCTCGTGAGAAACACACTTAGGACAACGAAAAACAAGCCCGTAAGTTGTTGAAACAAGCTGCTTTCTTGTTTTAACAGGCGGGTTAGTTGTTGAGACAAGCTCATTCCTTTTTCGGTGAGGTCGGTCATATATTCAAAAAGACAAGTTTATGGTTCCAAGTTTTCTCTAATTTGCCGTAAATATAACGGGAAATTTGCGCTTTTTGTTCGCTGTGTGCCGAAATACATATATTTTTGTGCCAAACAGTCGGCCGGTTTGTCGCTCGTATTACATACGGGAGGAAAGTCCGGGCAACGCAGAGCATCCTACTTCTTAATGGGAAGTTGTCCGTGAGGGTGAAGAAACGCAGAAGAAAACAACCGCCTTTCCCCGACAAGGGCGAGGCAAGGGTGAGAAGGTGGGGTAAGAGCCTACCGGTCGGATGGTGACATTCGAGCCGTGCGTCTTAGGAGTTGCAAGACCAAGTATACCGGCGCTACGAGAGCTGCTCGCTCCATGCCGGAGGGTAGGTCGCTAAAGTGCGGCGGCGACGTCGTACGCAGATAAATGACAAACGCTTGCTTCGGCAGGTACAGAACCCGGCTTATAGGCCGGCTGTTTTTTTATAGGGTTTGGGTGGGGTGAAAAATAACGGATGCGACCAATGTACGAACTGACCCGGATTAACGGGAACCTATGAAAAAGAGGATACATTCTCACGAATATATCCTCCAGCAATACCTATTTTATATCATCTGTTTATTATATACTTCTCGTTGTCCTACCTGGATTCGAACCAAGACAAACAGAACCAAAACCTGTTGTGCTGCCATTACACCATAGGACAGAAAGGCTTTTTCTCAAAAGCGGTGCAAAGATAGACAGCTCGGCTCAATTTAGCAACAGTTTTACATTTTTTATTGCGCAATGATCAAGTAATAGTTCTTCTTCCCGCGCTGCACGAGCAAATATTTGCCGTTGAGCAGGTCGTCGGTCGTTATGACACGGTCGAACGTGTCGAGTTTTTCCTTGTTCAGAGAGACGCCGCCGCCTTGTACGAGCTTGCGCATTTCGGCTTTTGAGGGAAATACCGAAGCCTGCTCTACCAACAAATCGACGGCCTTGACTCCTTCGGCCAGTGTGTCGCGCCCGACCGTAAACTGCGGAACGCCGTCGAACACGGCCAAGAAAGTGTCTTCGTCCAACTTCTTCAACGCATCGGACGTCGCATTTCCAAACAATATGCCGGATGCTTCGAGAGCCGCCTCATAATCGGCCTCCGAATGCACCATTATGGTAATTTCCTTCGCCAATCGTTTTTGGAGCGGGCGCAAATGCGGAGCCGCTGCCTGTTCTGCTTCCAAGGCTGCGATTTCTTCGCGATTTAACGAAGTGAAAATACGAATATATTTAGTCGCATCCGCATCGCTTACGTTGAGCCAGAACTGATAGAACTTGTAGGGAGACGTATATCGACGGTCGAGCCATACATTGCCGCTTTCCGTTTTCCCGAACTTACCGCCGTCCGCTTTCGTAATCAGCGGGCAGACCAACGCAAACGCCTGCGCTTCCGCACCGAGTTTGCGGCGAATCAATTCCGTACCGGTCGTTATATTGCCCCACTGGTCGGACCCGCCCATGTGCAAGCGGCAATTCTCGTGCTGATACAGATACAAGAAGTCGTAGCCTTGCAGCAATTGGTATGAGAACTCCGTGAAAGACATTCCCACGCTCGACTCTCCGTTCAGACGCTTTTTTACCGAATCTTTGGCCATCATATAGTTAACGGTGATATGCTTGCCGACATCGCGAATGAAGTTCAAAAACGTATAGTCCCGCATCCAATCGTAATTGTTGACCAACTTGGCCGCATTAGGTGCATCGGAATCGAAATCCAAGAACTTGGCCAATTGCTTCTTGATACTCTCTTGATTGTGGCGCAACGTAGGTTCATCCAACAGATTACGCTCGGCCGATTTCATCGACGGGTCGCCAATCATTCCGGTTGCTCCTCCCACCAATGCGATGGGGCGGTGTCCGGCGCGCTGAAAGTGGCGCAACATCATCACGCTTACCAAATGCCCTATGTGCAAAGAATCTGCCGTCGGGTCGATACCCACGTATGCCGACGTCATTTCTTTCTGCAATTGCTCCTCCACGCCGGGCATCATGTCGTGGATCATGCCTCTCCATTTAAGTTCTTCTACAAAATTCATCGATCGAGTTTTTTGTTTTCGTGCTGCAAAAGTACGGCTTTTAAGCGAGTTATCGGCAGATTAAAGAAGCAATAACGAAAGTGAGCCGTGAATCAGCGTTTTAGTATTAACACTGTGGTGATCTGCTTTTTGCTGAAAAGGCAGGTAATCTTTTCCTTATACCCACAGGTCTTACTTCAAAATTATCCATTTGCCCCCTCGACTTGTGCCTTTGTGTTTGATAATACCGTTCTTCCTCATATTTTGGAGCTGATACTTGACACCGTCAATGGTAATATCAAGCATTTCCGACAAT
>JAISIB010000133.1 GCA_031262265.1 Prevotellaceae bacterium | reverse complement strand
AATTACCTTTTCCGGTGATAGCATCTATTCCATTCTGATTTTTAAAATTTGATTTTCGAGGAATATTTGATGAGTTTAAGCTACCGAGCATAGAATTAGTAACCCAAGGCGGATTTCCTACAATTAAAATATTATCATGGTGGTACTTTTTCCTTATACTATTAAAATCATACTCAAACACATTGGCGTGCATGATATAGATGTCCGGCTTATCTGTCGGCGAATTGTCTAAATAATAATCAATGATATTAAATTTACACTCCCATGTATATGGTTTATATATGTCTATCCCAAAAAGGACCTTAATACCCTTAAATGTGGCCAATGAAGCGACCATAAAGTTTCCGACTCCACATGTAGGTTCAATAACCACATTCGGAGATATACCTTTCTCTGCAATGAGATTAGTGACATGCAAAGCCAAATGAGCATTGGTTTGAAAATCACCATATTCCGCTCTATCGGTTCGCTCTATCGACTCGTCCGGTTTATTGATAAAGATCTTTATTTGATTGAGTTCGGCGTCATCCAAGAAAAAAGATCTTATTCCGAAATATTGATACAACAAATCATTGGCAATCTGATGGGATTCAATTTCTGCAAGCAATTCTCTTACGAAATCGAATGAGCGTTTCATTATATATGAATCTTTATTTGCCATTAACTACTATTCTTTCAATGCCGGATATGTTTTCCTTTAATTCTACTATTCGCTGGTATTGCAATCGCCATTGTAATGCATTGGATATGGTTAAATATCCTTGTTCGGGTGGGGTGTCTATAATTTGCTTAGCAATATCGGATAAAGCAGATTCGTCAACAGGTAGATTCCTATCCTGCAAATATGCGATAATGTCATTTTCATTCGCTCCGTCTTTAATCATTTCTCGCAAACGGAAAGTCGTGGTATAATCAGCCGTACGCTCTTTTTTGATAAATGAACAACTTACGAAGCTTAAAGTGGTCGTTTGAGTTTCCGAATCATCCGTTTTATCATAAACAAACACCAATAAATTATAACCTAAGCCAAATATTTTTTGTTTAGCATCTTTGAATGGACATGATGATTGAGGTTGTTTAATAGAAGTGACTTTTATATCTGTCAATATGTCGGCAGAAGGCAAATCTATACCTTTTGCAGAAGAACCTACTTCTACTTCAAATTTCAATTGCAAACTTCTTTGAAATAGATGCTCCACAAAGGTTCCCACAGCTTTTCCGTCCGTAACCCCATATAACTCTTTGTATTGAATCTTGGATTGTTCGCTACAAAAAGTCTCTGCCTCTTGTATCAATCTCTCTATCGTTAGTTTCTCTTTACTCATATTATTGACTGTAACTATATAATCGTATGCAAAGTTAGTCATTTTTCTCATTTAGCCGCTTTGATAAGAAAATAAGCGACTTTGTTATTTCAACAAGCGAGTTAGTTATGATGATAAGCGGCTTTGATAATTTACCCCTTTCGCAGGTCGTTAACGCTACGTTTGGCATTCGTATTCGCAGGAAGTACCTCCGCTGATAGACAAAGAAAGAGGGAGCCGCGATTTACTCGCAACTCCCTCTTCTTGGGTTTTCCGTATCCGCTACACCTCGAAAGGTGCTACGAACAACTTATAAAGGCTTCACGTCCCAGCCGGAGATGACGTCACCGTACAGGTAGAACGTGACATTGAACGTCATTTTGCTGTTTTGGTCTACCACTTGATAGCACTTGGTGGTGCCGTATTCGTCCGTCAGCTTATATTCGCCCAACTTCAAGGCGGCATCCTTCTTCGTCTTCTCTGTCACGTATTTTTCCATACGTGCCTGAACCAGCTTCATGATGCCTGCGTTCTCAAACGGGTTGAGGTTGATTGTCGTACGTCCGGTGTAAGCCGGATTCTTTCCGTTGTTCGCAGCACGCACGGCTTTCACACTGTCGGTATACGCCTTAAATTTCTCTCTAATCTCAGGTGAACGCAAGCTACCAATCGTAAAGATGGCGATACCTTCGGCTCCGTTGTTCAGAGCCTCGTCCATACAAGTGAAAACCGTTTCATTGTTGGAAGCCATCATGCCGCAGTAGAGCGTCGTCATGGGATTTTTGTCGCGCACATTCTCGATCGTGCAATCGGAAATAAAGCTGGGGTCTCCGGTATAGAAGTTGTGGTACACCATCGGGAATACTACGTCCAGATTCCACTTGCCCCAGTCTTGACGAACCATACTCTTGGCCATTTTCGGCGTAGGGAATGGCGATGCGCCCATTTTCTTTCCGTAGGAGTGTACCACTTCGGCTATCTCGTTGGCTACCTCCGTGATCTGGTCGCAACGGAACTGCAACCATAACTCGTCCATCGACGGATCTTCCTGCTCGCGCGGATCATATCCGTGCTTGGCCTTGAAAGCGGCAATCATCGCAGGGTGATAACCGAAGTCCCATTCGGCATATTCCTTGTCCTGCACGATGCCGTAGCGCGGCCAAAGCGTAGTAGGCAATATCACGTCCACGAAACGGTGGTAATCGATGGCAATACCGTTAAGACCTTCCACCTCGCAATACTCGCTTACTTTGTCGCGAATGTATTGGCGCACTTCCGGAAGGATAGGACACATAAACTTGTAGTAATCCACGTAGGCTTTCGTATCGGCCAAGCTTTCGCCCTTCCGATTTACGCTGAACCACTCGGGATGCTCTGCCAGAATCTTCTTTCTGTCATGCTCCAAATTCATTGTCCAAAGCCACGCATACACTTCGATACCGTGCTTATGAGCGACAGGTATCGCCTTACGATAGTCATCGGGCGTCGGCGCATTCAGCATGACGCCGTCAATGCCCGTTGCTTTCATCACGGTACATATCGAATCGAAGTTCATGGTCGGGCGATAATCGAGCCACGTCCAGA
>JAISIB010000116.1 GCA_031262265.1 Prevotellaceae bacterium | reverse complement strand
GGAACTTCGGAAATGGGCAGCACAAGCAGAAACCGGTATCACGACGTCCGGCGTGGGAACGCACAAGGTCTACGTGCGTAGATAAGCAAACGAGCGGCTGCGTTACGAAAGGAGCATCGTGATGCTCATATATATCATCATACCGATAATGTCGTTGGTAATGGCGATGAACGGACCGGTCGCAATGGCAGGGTCAATCTTTAGCTTTTCCAGCGTCAAGGGGACGAATGTACCGAATATGGATGCGAACATGACGACGGCGAATAAACTAAGCGAAACGGAATAGGTGACGGTAGCCGTCGCTCCGAAGCGAATAAAGTTGTAGGTATAGACGAGCAGCGAGATAATGGTGGCGTTGATAAGCCCCACGACGCCTTCTTTCATGAGTTGTTTCAACGTATCGCGCGTACTAAGTGAATTGTTGGCCAACCCTTTTACCACGATAGCCGACGATTGTGTCCCGACGTTACCGCCCGTACCGCCGATTAGCGGAATATAGAGTGCCATCTCAGGGTATCGGGCAAATGTGCTCTCGAAGTTTCCCAATATCATCGAATTGCTGATGCCGCCGATCATACCTATGAGCAACCATGGAAGACGTGCGCCGGTTTGTTGCAGCACATCGTCGTCGGTCTCTACGTCTGCCGACAGACCGGAAGCCAATTGGTAGTCGCGCTCCGATTGTTCGCGGGCTTCCTCCATGACATCGTCGAACGTGATTTGTCCGATGAGTCGCCCGATACTGTCTACGACGGGAATGGCCGCCAAATCGTATTTTTCAAAGATTTGTACGACTTCGTCGATCGGCGTATCTTCACGTACGGACATGGGGTCTTGCATCATCACGTGTTTTACTTTCGAGACGGAGGGAGAAGTGATCATCTTCTTCAACGGGAATATGCCGCGCAGGCGTTCTTCGTCGTCTACCACGTACACGTAATAGATTTCGTCCAGTTCTTCCGCTTGCAGACGCATCTCTTTCAGACACTCGGGCATACTCCAATTTTCATTGACGACGACCATCTCGGTGCCCATGTGTCCGCCGGCCGTATCTTCGTCGTATTTCAGCAAATCAACGATGTCTCCGGCCTGCTCAATATCCTCGATATGCGACAGTACTTCCTCTTGTTTTTCTTCGTCCAATTCACGTATGACGTCCACCGCGTCGTCCGTGTCCATGTAGTCTACGAAATGTTTGGCGATGACTTCGGGCGGGAGCATTTCGAGGAAGTCTTTTCGTACGTCCTCATCCATTCCTACCAATACGTCGGCGGCGCGTTCGTTGTCCAACAGAAGATAGATGAATTTAGCCTCTTCGATAGTCAATTCGTTGCATAGCTCGGCGATGTCCGCCGGATGCATTTTATCCAAGATCTGTCCGATGTGCTCTGCGTCTTGTCGGTTGATCAATTGTCGGATGTTATCCAGCCATGCTTCTTCGTTCATCACATACCTCCTTCCTTTTCTTTACCGACCAGATAGTCTGCCACGCGATTGGTCAGGTTCACAAATTCTTGTACACTTAATTGTTCCGGTCGCCGGTCAAACATGGCATCTGCCGTCAGGCTGTTGCTGTCTTTTCCCACCAACGGTTTGATAGAATTTCTCAACGTCTTTCGCCGCTGATTAAACGTGGTTTTTACCACCTGCCGAAATAGTTTCTCATCACAACCCAAATTCGTCACGGCATTCCTGCGCATGCGGATGACTGCGCTTTTTACTTTGGGCGGCGGCGTAAATACTTGTTCGCTGACCGTCATCAAATATTCCACGTCATACCATGCTTGGATCAAGACGCTGAGTATGCCGTACGTCTTACTGCCGGATGAGGCGGCTATACGTTCCGCCACCTCTTTCTGTATCATTCCCGTGCAGCACGGTATCAGTTCTTTGTACTCCAACATCTTGAAAAAGATCTGGCTGGATATGTTATACGGATAGTTTCCCGTCAGGACAAAAGGCCGTCCTTCAAACGTGCGTTCCAAGCGCATCGTCAGGAAATCATCTTCGATGATGTCGTTTTCCAGTTGAGGATATGTTTTACGCAAATAGGCCACCGACTCGAAATCAATCTCGACTACTTTCAGTCGCCGCTTTTTGGGAAGCAGAAATTGCGTCAATACGCCCATCCCAGGCCCCACTTCCAAAACGGGAAGCTCCGGCATGACGTCTATCGTGTCGGCTATAAATTCGGCCACTTTTAGATCGTTCAAAAAGTGTTGGCCTAAGAATTTTTTCGGTTTGACGGTACGGATTGATTGCATTTTCTCTGAAAAATAATGTAACGTTTGCTTATTCCCACTATCTTTGTCGCGGACAAAGGTAAGTCTTTTCAATGAAGATTAAGAGTATTAAACTACATAAACTTGTCAAAAAGTCTCTCGAAGCCCTTCTCCCGCTGGTAGTAGGAACGTTCGTCATGGTATGGGTGTATAGGGATTTTGATTTTTCTTCGGTCAAAGGAGTTCTTCTGGGTATGCACTGGGAATGGCTGCTGTTATCTTTGGTCGTAGCTGTATTCAGTCATATCATACGCGGCATTCGTTGGCAACTAACTCTCCATCCGCTGAATGCTTACCCACGCACATCTGTCAGTATCAACGCCGTTTTTATTTCTTACGCCGCCAATTTGTTGTTGCCGCGCGTCGGTGAGTTGTCGCGTTGTGCCGTCCTTTCCAAATACGAAGGCATCTCGTTCTCAAAGTCTCTGGGGACGCTCGTTTCCGAGCGGTTAGTTGACGGATTATGCGTGCTTCTTATTACGATTAGTGCCTTAGTTGTGCGCATAGAAAGGTTTGATAGTTTCTTCGCCATGACGGGTACTGATTTACATAACTTCGGCGCAATTTTCCTGAGCGTTCGTTTTTACGTGATCTTGGTAGCCGGAATCGGTTTGCTCGTCTTGTTGTTCTTTCTGGCGCGTTCCTTGTTTTTCTGGGACAAGATCAAAGAGGTGGCGCACAATATGTGGGTGGGAATACTCTCGATCAGGCACACGAAACATCTGACTTTATATATATTGGAGACGATTGCGATATGGGTTTGTTACTTCCTGCAATTCTATCTGCCTTTCTACGCATTCGATTTTACGGCCGAGCTGGGCTTTTGGGCGGCGATGGTGGCATTTGTCGCAGGCAGCTTCGCAATTATCGTCCCGACGCCCAACGGAGCGGGTCCTTGGCACTACGCCGTCATTACCGTCTTGGTGCTTTACGGAGTCGACGGACACGATGCCGCTACCTTCGCTTTACTCGTACATGCGATACAAACATTACTGGTCATCGTACTTGGCATATACGGCTTAGCTGCATTGGCTATGATACATAAAAATAAAACTAACACTGAGTTATTATGAAAACGATTCAAGATTTGCAACCGCAGAACGTGTGGAAACACTTCCACGAACTGACAAAAATTCCCCGTCCGTCGGGTTTCATGCAACCTATTACCGAGTTTTTGCTGAA